>NZ_JAHBCX010000005.1:0-143001 GCF_019955895.1 Pseudomonas sp. GL-B-12 | reverse complement strand
CTTGGCCAGGTCGACTCCAATGCGCATAAGCTTCATGTGTGGACTCCTTCTCACTGTTGACTGTGGTTCGCACCTTCAGTCTGGCACTCAAGATGCCGAAGTGAGGAGGAGTCCATCCCATTGCTTTCGGCTGTGGATTCAACCCAATGCGGACGATGAGAGGTCGACTCAAATGTGGCTCGCACCCGCAACTGCCGGAGGTAGCCTCGAACAGCTAGTAGGAGCGAGCCTTCTTGCCCACCTGAGGATTTGCAGAACCACACATCATGGTCCTGCAAATCGCTCACAGGTGTATCCAGCCTTGAAGTGCCGTCATCAGGACTTGTACCAACTGACCACCTTCGGGCGTAGCCCAGCTTCCTGCGAGCTCCGCGATCAACTGATTGGTAGTGGTCAGCGTCACACCGCCCTTTTCCATCCGGCGCAGGGCGATATCATCCGCCATTACGCTAGGGGAACCGCCGCCATCAGCAACCACCTGTACTTCATAACCATCGCGCACCAGGCTCAGCGCCGGATAGACCGTGCAGACGTCATTGGTGACCCCGGCGATGATCAGTTTCTTGCGCCCCGTAGCCTTGACCGCTGAGGCGAAGTTCTCATCGTCCATGGCGTTGACGATAAACAACATCTCAGGCTATGAGCTCGTAAGGGGCTGTCTTCTAATACAATGGGAATCTAACGCTTGTTAGGTGCCAGATCATTTTGTGGCCTTGTTTTTTGTTGAAAGTCGGACTTCGACCCGAAGCAGTCTTCGCTAACGATTCAACTCACAGGCCTGGACAGCCGTTCGGGCAGGTCCGGCGGCATGATGGGTCAGCCCGTAAAGAAGTACTTGCCTTTGATTTTCCTGGGATTGACGAAGACGAAGTCTGGAAAGATTTTTCCTCGGACGTACCAAACAAAAGCCAGGATAACGATACTTATAGCTAATGCGATAGTGGTTGTTGCCGGACTCGATGTAAACCCCTCAAGCGATCTTGGGAATTGGGGAAGCGCAAGGAGTATGTACGCGTTGTAGGCGCCGACGCGATGGTTGTAGAAGCCCCATACCAAAAACAAGGGAATCAAGGTCATTGAAACACCCATAACCCATTTGGCCGTTGGCCCCATCCTGGCGCCGATATCCAATCCCAGAAAGAATGCAATCAAAGCCTGGGCGAGCATTATCGTAATGAGAATATTGACCTTGCGATCGTGCTCGTCACAACGAATTGGATCTGCATACGAGGCTATAAAGTAGGCAAGATGACTGTCTTTTACACCCCGCCCGGAGAGTTGTGAAAACACTTCCGACTTTGCAGTGCCGGCGGCGAGTAGCTCGCGAACTTTTTCCTGAACTTCTTTCTTGCTCAAAGTTGAATGTGAAGTACTTTCTCTTTGCGTCAACTTGACAGATTTCTTAGCAGGAAACACCAGGACAGCTACGGCCCCGATAAAGGCTAGCGTGCCCAAGAACACGCCGAAGTAAAAAACCCCACCTAGTGAGTAAGTACCTGGCTTCACGCTACCCGGCTTTGCAGGGTCGACAAGAATTTCGATCACTTTTCCTTCCCTGAGTGTTGCAACTGATCTTTCGACCGACTCCAGGCTGGTCCTACAGGGCCGCTGCGATATTTCGAGCGGATAAGTGTATTGCTGTCCGTTCAACTCAAAGGTCACGTTAACCAGAGGGCAATAGGTTATACCCTTACTGCGCATCTCCTCAGAAATGGAGACAGTGGCGACAGTGGCATTCAACTTCTGCCAAGTCTTCGTCTCGTCCACCTCCTTGTACGAGGAAAGAGACACGAGAAGGCAGAGCAAGGCAAAGAAAAATAAAACAACGAACAGGGCCGTCCTTAGCAAGAAGGTCTTCATAAGGCTCCTTGGCCAACGTGAAATGGAGGTCAGTTGGGAGATGACACCTTGGCGGCAAGTCCCCCTGCGCGCGGTGTAATGATGCACTGAGGTTAGTCCGTAGATACTCAAATGCAATGCAACTTCCCGCGCTTCCGCTCCTGGCCGATTGTTGACTGTCACGAAGGGCTGCAACCGACCCATGGAGGTCAACCCAGAAAGGCAAGAAACGGCCAGGTCGCCGTCGTGAATCACGATGGCAAATTAGTAGCTATGCTTGGTCAGGTACCTGTACGCGTTGGAGGGGAACACCGTCCAGCAGGCTCGTGAAAACGTGATCACCTCGCTTCAGGCGTCATCACAAATTGCCCTTGTGCCACGGAGTCGTCACTAACATGAACAAAAAAGAAGCTAAAACCAAAGTAGAGACCTGATCTCGTCCGGAGTACCTAGATCGGAAGTATTCACTCAGCTATCAGGCCAGGGGTCAAGGACAGGCTGCTTGCCAGCTTGATCGCTTCCACTGCTGACCCCTACCTCTGCGATATACATGAGCGAAAGGTTAATGCCGTTATTACACTCATGTTTATCCAGGCTGCACTCGCTCTGCTAATCGACTTTATTATAGGTTCAACTATTGGGCCTAATGCTAGATGGGTAATTGGCGGTTGGGGCGCACTTATCCCGCTCTTGTTTGCCTGGGGGTTCTACAATCATCTGGCAGGAGCTTACAATGCATACATTGTTCTATTTATGGGTTCGGTAGCGGGGCAATTGGAAGGGTTGACTTCAGGCTCCATCACAATGTTTGTCGGCTCGGCCATAGGCATCGGAATGTTTGCTTATGTATGCTACGTTCGCCAGAAGATATTTCCAGATTGGGCTTTTTTTACACTGAGAAAAGTCAAGGGGCGATATGTGTTTTCTAGTTGAAGAAAGCGTTAAAGATAAGTGGGTTAAGTGGCACGAAATTAATAGTGGGAGGAAATTAGCCCGGCGCGACTCTTCCTCTTGAGTTTGGTCCCCTGCTCGATGTATCCAGCGTATTTGCCAATCACACCCAGCGCATTGCGGGTGTTGTCAATTATAATATATTTATATACATGCTGGGCCCGTAGCGCAGCCTAGCCATAATATTATTGGAAGGCATGAAGCGAAAAATATTGCGACGCCGCATATTGCGTAGATGATACATGTAATTAGTTCAAGTTTTAATTACGCCAGAAAAATAGATGCCGTAACTAGGTAGGAAGCAAGTGAAACGAAAATAGCTACACTGATTGGATGCTTCTGAATTATTAGATGAAAAATTAGCTCTAGGGTGGTAAAGGCTAAAACAGAAACCATGATTGCAAAGGCTATGTAGAATGGCGCCTGGTTGCTCTTTAGTGTTTTGGCAAATCATGAATACATGAAATGACGAAATTAATAAGGTAGCTATTATCAGCGCTGTGAGTGCTAGGACGTATGGCGTAATTGGGTAATACACGTGCAACTCCTAACTCCTATTAGGCGACATCGCTGTCGCGTTTAAACGCGACGGTAGTGCCCTATAACGTTCCTTGTCGTCCTGTAAGCCATTGTCTAGCCTGGAAGGAGTCGCAGTTAACGCAACATAACCCAGAGAGAAACGCGACTTGGATGACGCCAAGCTCATCTGCGGTAAAGATTCAGCGCAGAAGGTCGAAGCTACCTATTTGCGACTAGTCTGTCCACCGGCTGCTATTGGCCGATAGCTGCCTGTCACGGCCCATCAGGTATTAATGAAGTGAAGTTAATAATGTAGTGATTTTTAGTTAACCAACGCCTCTTGCTCACTTCGTATAGTCCAGCCACACGCCGGCTGATCTCCCTTCGAAGGCGCATGAAAACAAAAGGTGGAGTTGACGATGAACACTTACAAAATTGCAGCGATTCCCGGTGACGGTATCGGCACCGAGGTGATCGCCTCAGGCGTTGAAGTGCTCAAGGCGCTGGCCGAGCGCCTGGGTACTTTTGCCCTGGACTTCAAGCACTTCGACTGGAACTCTGACAACTTCCTCAAGAACGGCTACTACATTCCCGAAGGTGGACTGGAAGAGCTCAAGACCTTCGACTCCATCTTCTTCGGCGCCGTGGGTGCACTCAATGTGCCTGACCACGTTTCCCTGTGGGGCCTGCGCCTGCCGATCTGCCAAGGCTTCGACCAGTACGCCAACGTACGTCCGGCTCGCGTGTTGCCGGGTGTGAAAAGCCCGCTGCACAACGGTCACGAGATCGACTGGGTGGTGATCCGCGAAAACTCCGAAGGCGAGTATTCCGGAAACGGGGGCAGGGTGCACCGCGGCCTGCCGGAAGAGGTGGCCACCGAGGTGTCGGTGTTTACCCGTGTCGGTGTCGAGCGCATCCATCGCTTCGCCTTTGAGCTGGCGCGCACCCGGCCACGCAAGCACTTGACCATGGTCACCAAGTCCAATGCCCAGCGCCATGGCATGGTGCTATGGGACGAGGTTTTCTACGAAGTGGCGAAGGATTTCCCGGACGTCAGGATCGACAAGGAACTGGTAGACGCCGTGACCACCCGCATGGTGCTCAAGCCGTCCACCCTGGACGTGATCGTGGCCACCAACCTGCACGCCGACATCCTCTCCGACCTGGCCGCGGCGCTGTCCGGCAGCCTGGGCATCGCGCCTACCGCCAACCTCAACCCGAGAAAGCAGTTCCCGTCGATGTTCGAGCCAATTCACGGTTCTGCCTTCGACATCACCGGCAAAGGCGTGGCCAACCCCATCGCGACCCTCTGGACCGCCGCCATGATGCTCGAACACCTGGGCGAGACGCAGGCATCACGTCAATTGATGTCGGCCATCGAAGCGGTGACCGAGGCAGGCGTGCATACCCCTGACCTGGGTGGCACGGCCACCACCCGCGAGGTGACCGATGCGGTCATTGCGCTGATCAGGCGCTAACCATTTCCTTCTTGTGATATAGCGCCACAGGGGCCGGCTTCTCGTATCGAGCTCTTGGGCATTTCCTGACAACAATAAAAAATCAGGGTCCGCCATGAAACGCATACTCGGCAAACTCTACGTACAAGTTCTCATCGCAGTGGTACTCGGCGCCATCGTCGGAGTGCTGTTTCCCGAAACCGGGACAGCGCTCAAACCCGTCGGCGACGGCTTTATCAAACTGATCAAGATGCTCCTCGCCCCGGTGATCTTCCTGACCGTGGTCAGCGGCATCGCACGGATGGAAAACATGAAGGAGCTGGGGCGTGTGGGCGTGCGCGCCTTGCTCTACTTCGAAGTAGTGTCCACCCTGGCCCTGGCCATCGGCCTGATCGTGGTGGATGTGTTCAAGCCCGGTGCCGGCATGAACATTGACCCAAAGACCCTGGATACCTCCAGCATCGCGACTTATACCACCCAGACGCCGCACCACTCGTTCATGGATTTCATCCTGAGCATCATTCCGGACACGATTGTCGATGCCTTCGCTAAAGGAAACGTGCTGCAGATCCTGCTGTTCTCGATCCTGCTGGGCGTAGCACTCGCCAACGCCGGTCCCCGCGCCAGGATCTTCATCGACGTGATGGACAGCCTCATGCGCGGCATGTTCAACATCGTCAACATGGTGATGCGCCTGGCGCCCATCGGTGCATTCGGTGCCATTGCCTTCACCATCGGTAAATACGGTTTCGGCTCGATGCTCTCGCTGGGCAAGCTGATGGCCTGTGTCTACCTGACCTGCGTGGTGTTCGTGATCTTCGTGCTCGGGCCGATCTGCCGCTACAGCGGGTTCAGCCTGTGGAGGTTCCTGCGCTTCATCAAGGAAGAGCTGTTCACTGTTCTGGGCACCAGTTCCTCGGAGTCGGTGCTGCCACAGATGATCAACAAGATGGAACGGGCAGGGTGCTCCAAGCCCGTTGCCGGCATGATGATTCCCGCCGGCCTGAGCTTCAACCCGGACGGCCAGGCCATCTACTACACCATTGCCGCTATCTTCATCGCCCAGGCGACCAACACGCCGTTGACTTTGACTGACCAACTGATTGTCCTGGCGGTGTTGATGTTCACCTCCAAGGGCTCTGCGGGGGTGAGCGGTTCCGGGTTCATCATCCTCGCCGCGACGCTGGCGTCACTGGGCAACATTCCGGTATCAGGCATGGTCCTGCTGCTGGGGGTCGATCGATTCATGTCAGAGGCCCGGGCCATCACCAACACTATCGGCAACGGTGTAGGCTGCCTGGCCATTGCCAAGTGGGTGGGGGCGCTGGATACAGCCAAGCTGAAACAGGCAATGGATGGTGAAGAGGAGACCGTGGAAGAAGCTGTGGTCGCCAAGGCCCCGAGCTTCACGTTGCAGCCTGAAAATGCCCACCCACTGGGTAATGTGAAGGCCGTCACCCCAGGCTGATCGAAAGAGTGTTACCTGGCTGCCGATTCCCCAGTGGAGTCGGCAGTTTTTTTTTAGCCGCGGTCTTCGATGTTATCGATCTGCTTGAAGCGTTCGATCAGAAAGTCGATCAGGCTGCGTACCCGTGCCGACAGGTGCAGCTGCTGCGGATAAACCGCATACACGTCTGCGCGGGTAGGGGTATGGTTCTCCATCACCAGGCGCAGTCGCCCACTGCGCACATAGCGGGCGATGTCCCACTCGGCGCGCAGTAGCAGGCCGTAACCCTCCAGCGCCCAATTCAGGGCGACCTCGCCGTCGTTACAGCCCAGGGCTCCGCGGACCTTGATGTTCTCGGTCCGGCCACCGTTGTTGAAGCTCCATACGCCGTAGGGGGATTCGTTCTGACGAATGAAAATGCAGTTGTGGTCCTGCAGGTCGGCGAGTTTCTCCGGGGTCCCGTGCTTGTCCAGATAAATCGGCGAAGCGCAGAGCAAGCGCCGGTTTGAAGCGATCTTGCGGGCATGCAACGCCGCGTCCGGTAGTGTGCCAAAGCGAATACCCAGGTCGAAGCCGTGGGTGGCGAGGTCCAACGGGTGGTCGCTGATCTCCAGCTGGATTTCTACCTCCGGATAGCGTGAATAGAAAGCCGCCAGCGCAGGGCCGATATGCCGACGGCCGAACCCCAACGACGCGTTCACCCGGATTAACCCCTTGGGCGTGGCGCGGCTGCTGCTGACCAACTGCTCCATTTCGTCAACCTGCGCAAGAATGCGCGCGACATGGGCGTAGTACAGCTCCCCCTCGGGGGTGAGGCTCATGGAGCGGGTAGTGCGGTTGACAAGCCGGACCCCCAGCCGCGCCTCCAGTGTGGCCAGGCGCTTACTGACGGCAGGTGGCGTCACGCCAAGCTCCCTGGCAGTCGCGACCAGGCTTCCCTGTTTGGCCAACAGGTGAAAAAAACCCAAGTCCTGGGTGTTGTTCATTCATGACTCCAGGTTAATTGTCTGGTGATTTCTGGCGAGCTTTCGATTTCTGTTCACCACATATACTCCAGCCCGCCCTGGGCGAACAGTCCTGCGAGTGGGTGGGGGGCTGGGTCAGCAGAAGCTGTAGGCGGGGCTGGCGGGGGATTGAACAGGGCTGACCTGCCATGTCCTGGCCGCCGACCTCATGGGGCGGCGGCCAATTGGCTTCTCCTGGTTATTGCGATAGGTTCAGGTAATCGCGAGCCCAGGCCACATAGGTCTCGGCGCCTGCATAGTGGGCCGTCAGTCGCGACGCATCGAGATGTTCCCTGACGCTCAAGCCGCGCTGCTCGCGCAGGCGCTCGTAGGTGGCCTTTACCGCCGCGAAATAGGGCGCGTGGCCGTCGACCACGATGCGTACGCCCAACTCTGCCAGCAGCTGGTCGTCGTCCAATGCCGGATTGCCATAGGTCACCAGCATCAGTGGTACGCAGACGTTTTCGGCGATGGCATGCAGCAGATCGTTGTCTTTGACTCCCACCAGGCAAATGGCATCAGCCCCCGCGTCTTCATAGGCGCGCACGCGCGCGACGACTTCGGCCAGTTGCTGCACACCGGCATGGGTGCGGGCGATGATTGCCAGCGACGGATCCTGCCGCGCGCGCAGGGCTGCGCGTAGCTTGCCCGTGCCTTCCTCAATGCTGATCAGGTCCGAGGGGTTGCAGCCGAACCGGGCGGGCAGCACGGTATCTTCCAGGGTCAGTGCGGCGACGCCGGCGCGCTCCAGTTCGACCACGGTGCGCATGGTGTTCAGGGCGTTGCCGTACCCGTGATCGGCATCGGCAATCACCGGCAGGCGCGCCACCCGGCCGATGCGCGTGGCTTGTTCGGCGAACTCGCTGAGGGTGATCAGGGAAATATCCGGGGCTCCCAATACTTGCAGGGAGGCGACCGAGCCGCCGAGGATACCGACCTCGAAACCCAGATCGGCGGCCATGCGTGCCGACAAGGGGTCGAAGACTGACGCCGTGTGATGACAGGACGTGTCAGCGAGCAAGGCATGAAAGGCGTTTCGCAGTTCGTGATGACTGGCGTTATGCATGATGGCGTCTGATTTTGTGATGGAGGGTTGCAGCCCTGGTGTCGGGGGGTGCTTGCCACGAGGCACAGGGCACTCGACGAGCACTCCTGGGGCTGTGTTGGGAAAGGGTGCTGCCCGGTTAGCCGGGCAGCGATGCTCCGTCAGCGCTGCGTGGACGCCGGCATTGCAGGGTGTCGCGCCAGGGTGGCAGGTTAATGCGGGAAACCTGGCCACCCCACCGGATCATTTGATGAAGCGTACCTGGGCGTTGATCTTCTCGATGATCGACCCCTTGCGCTCGTTGAAGCGCACCTTGTTCTGTTCGAACAGGTTGTTGCCCTTGGTGTCGATGGAAATGATCAGCGGGCCGAACTCACGCACGCGGTTCACCCACAGGGTTTCCGGCATGCCCAGATCCTGCCACTCGGCGCGCTCGATCTCTTCCACCTTGGTGGCGGCCAACACCGCACAGCCACCGGGGAACACCGCATGCACCGCTTTGTTTTCCAGGCAGCCAGCCGTGGTCTCAGGTCCCATGCCACCTTTGCCGATGATCAATTTGACCCCGGTTTCTTCAATGAACTGCTTCTCGAACTTTTCCATGCGCATGCTGGTGGTCGGCCCGATGGACACCATCTCGAAGCTGCCATCCTCTTTCTGGCGCACGATGGGGCCGGCATGGAAAATCGCGCCACCGCGCAGGTCCACCGGCAGCTCGCGCTTGAGTTCGATCAGGCGGCGGTGCGCTACGTCACGACAGGTCACCAACCGGCCAGTGAGATACACCACGTCGCCGACGTTCAGATCCGCCAGATCCTCGTCCTTGATAGGGGTATTAAGGACTTTAATCACAGTATTACTCCTTCATGGGAGAGGATGTCGTAGGAAAGGTCTGCATTGATACGGATCTTGCCGCGACGATGCGCCCAGCAACCGGTGGAGACGGCCACGCCAATGGTGGAAGGGTGACGCGCCGATGACTCGATGTTGACCCCCATCACACTGCTGTTGCCGGTCAGGCCCTGTGGGCCGATGCCCACCTCGTTCAAACCATCCTCCAGCAACCGCTCCATCAACGCCGCGCTTTCGTTTGGATGGCTGGAATCCACCGGGCGCAGAATTGCCCGCTTGGACAAACGGGCGGCCGTCTCGACCGACGTCGAGACGCCCACGCCCACCAGCAGCGGCGGGCAGGCGTTGACCCCGCGCGACGTAATCACGTCGAAGACAAACTCGGTCACGCCTTCATAACCCTGGCCAGGCATCAACACCTTCGCCGAGCCGGGCAGCGTGCAACCGCCACCGGCCATGTACACGTCGATCAAGGCATGGTCGGCATCCGGAATGATTTCCCAGTCCAGCCACGGAATCTTCGAGCCGGTGTTTGTGCCGGTGTTCTTCTCGATAAAGGTCTCCACCGCGTTATGACGCAGCGGTCCTTTGATGGTGGCCTCGCGAGTGGCGTTCTCCAGGATGCTCTCCAGTTCGCCCAACAGCGGGAACCGGGAACCGGCGCTGATGAAGTACTGGATCACCCCGGTGTCCTGGCAGCTGGGGCGATCCAGCTTGTCGGCGTAGTCCTGGTTTTCGGCCATCGAGTCATAGACCGCGATGGCCAGCGGGTTGGTTTCCGCGGCGCGCAACTGGGCGGTCTTTTTCTTCACGTCGGTGGGCAGGCGCTTGCCGATATAGGCCGTGAATTTGGCCATCACATCGGTCAGCGAATCAACGGCTGAGTCTTTATCCACTTTCATTTTCCTCACTGCATCTCAAGGCATGGTTTTTTGTTTTGGCGCTTTTGGTTGCTGCGAAAGGGTTCCGGCAGGATGCAAGGGGTAAACCCTTGTAAAAAATATGGTTTAGGCGCTGAGGTAAAAATTAGCAGTTCAGTTGAAATGATTGAATGGGGGTCTGGTTACTACACTGTTTACTTAAAGTTAATTATTGGGGGTGTGAATAGGGGAGTGGGGGCAGGCAAGTGAGAGTCTCGCCCACTCAAAAGTGGGCCTTGGCTCAACCCATGCGTCAGTCCTGATGCTCTTTTTTTGAACTCGGGCTGAAAGCACTTATCCAAAAAAAATGTGGGATTGTTTCCCACGTAACGATGCCGGCTGGCTCTGAGGGATCGTGCGGATACCGCAGTAGCTCGTTAATGCTGCAGATTTATCGCCGTGCCGGTTGGCCGGCTGCTCCAATGGGCGGCCGGGAACTCACTGGACATTGCGTTCGATACGGAGATGAGTACGCAACTCCATGCGGAGGTGCATCATGCTGCTCAAGAAATGTTTGTTGGCTCTGGCCATCGGCGGAGTCCTGTCGGCATCGACTGTCCTGGTGCCCGATTACATCGGTAGTTTCTCCAGCGTGTATGCCAAAGATGGCGGCGGTGGTCACGGCGGTGGCGGTGGCTCCGGAGGCGGTGGTCACGGTGGTCATGGTGGCGACGGCGGTGGTGGTCATGGTGGCGGCGACCATGGAGAGGGTGGCGATCATGGTGCTGCAGGCCATGACGGTGACGGTCATGGAGGCCCGGGGCGCGGCGACGCTGACCATGGTGGTGTTGCCGGGAACAGAGGCCCAGGCAATGCGCACGACAACGACAACGACAACGACAACGCGAATGACAATGACAATGACAACGATGCCGCAGATGCAGCCAGGGACGCTGCCAAAGCTGATGCCAATGCCGCCAGAGACGCGGCCAGGGCTACTGCAGATGCAGCCCGGGATGCGGCAAAAGCAACTGCAGATGCAGCCCGGGACGCCGCCAGAGCTGAGGCGGATGCAGCCCGGGATGCCGCAAAAGCTGCTGGCGTAGCGGGCGAAGACGCAGACGCAGCCAGAGACGCTGCCCGGGCCGCTGCAGATGCAGCGAGGGACGCGGCCAAGGCCGACGCAGATGCCGCCAGGGATGCTGCCCGGGCTACCGCGGATGCCGCGAGGGACGCCGCCAAAGCCGAGGCGAAGTCAGCCAGAGAGGCCGCCAAAGTTGAGGCGAAGGACGCCAGAGAGGATGTGGCGGACGCCCCGGACGAACCGGATTTCGACACGGTTGAGGTAGAGAACTAAGCCTGCAGGTTCGGCAATGAACACGGCAGGCATACCGTAGAAAACGTCCCGGGAGCTTGAGGGACGTATCGGCAAAGAGTCGCAAGCCCTGAAACGTCGTGGGGTTTGCGACTTTTTTTCGGCTATCGAGCCTGAGGGCACATTTCTACAGACCCGCTCACAAACGCCTGACTCGCCTTCACGAGTGATGAGAAGGGGGAGGCTCGGCTCGGCCAGGTTGTTCAGGTATGAGATAGACTCGAGCCAGTTCGGCACAAGACACAGGAGAGGTGATGAATGGAATCATTTAGCGTACGCGAGCTGAAAAAGGCTGACGCTCAAGCGTTGCTGGCTTTCGAAATCCAGAACCGTGAATGGTTCGAATCCCATATTGATGCGCGCGACCCTTCTTTTTACTCGTTGCAGGGTGTCGCCGATCATATCGAAAGCTATTTATCCGATTTCGTCATCGGTGCCTGGCACCCGTTTGTCATCGAGGATTCCAGCCAGAGAATCGTCGGTCGAGCCAATCTGAAAAGCATCGACTCTTCGACGGGATCTGCGCAGGTGGGTTACCGGATCGATCAGCGCGCGTGCGGCCAGGGGCTGGCAACACTGGCGCTGAGGCGCCTGATCCAGGAGGCACGGATGCGCTGGGGGCTTGCGCAATTGGTTGCGTATGCCTTCAAGGAAAACGCGGGCTCCAGAAAAGTACTGGATCGGTGTGGATTCAAGCTTCAGCAGCCCTCCTGTAACGACAAGACCGGGAATGAAGACCGATTTGTCCTGTCGATCAGATAACTGCTTTCAACCGTTCTGAAGGCTTGTAGCAGGTCGCGCCTGCTACTCCTGATCTTCAGCCACCTCTTTCCAGCTGTCATCCGGATCAAAGCGCTTCATCGCTAGTGCCAGTTTTTCACCACCGGGCCCCAGGTCTTTCTCGAATACCTGTCCTTCATGACTGATCATGAAACTCATCACGCCGGTGTCGTTGTACTTCGCCGGCCAGGCGATCAGCGCAAAGCCCCGGCTCATCTTGTCACCGATGAGGTAGCTGTAGGCACCACCCGGTGCCGAAGGACCCTGGCCATGAAGGATGCGGAAGCGGTAACCATGCCACTCTTCGTCGGCAATGGCTTTGCCGAACGAAGGCCCCAACGGGCTGATCTGGCCGCTGTCGTCTTCCTCCCAATAAAGTCCGTCATGCTTGCCGGGGGTGCTGAAGATTTTCTGCGCATACTCGAGTGCACCATCATCGTCCCGATCCACCGACGCATAGTCCATCTGGGCATCGTGATAGGCCAGCACCGATTGCACCGCGGCGAGTTCATTGCGGCCGATTTGACGTGCACGGATCTCGGCACTGCCGGCCTTCATGTCGAAGCGCCAACCGTTCTCGTTCTTTGTCAGGGGGATAGGCAGTGTCCAGTTCTCACTGCCGACCGCCAGGATAGCCTTGCGGTCACTGGTGTTTTCAAAGTGGTGTTGTTCGCGATATTGCTGCAAGAACGCATCGACATCTTTGCGCTGCACGCCTTCGCGGGGGATGTAACTGTGCCAGTCACTGCCCAGCAGCTCGGTCAGGCGTGCCTGGTCGGCGTGTTCGGTGCCCAGTGCTTCGACAAAGGCTTCTGCGGCCTTTTCTGGCGTTGGAAAGGCCTGCTGTGCCGTCGCCATGCACGACCACAACAAGCCGGCGGCTATAACCAGGACATAAGGGAGCAAGCCCGTGAGTCCCTTCAATCGAGGATGGTTTTTCAACGACGGCCCCCCCTTTGACGCGCTGGTGGATTGGACGGCCGGCTGACCTGGTGACCGGCCGATCGCGAGGCACTGGGGCGTTGGGCGGATGCCTGGCTGGCCCGGCCACGATTGGCCTGGACGTTGGCCTGGGACGGTGAACGTGCGCCGGCGAACGCATTGTTACGGGCACTGCCGGTACTGGCGGCCGGCCGTTTATTCGTCGCTTGCCGCGTCTGCGCGGAGCCTTCTCTACGCTGATTCAACTGGGAACTCTGGTTCCTGGGTTGCTGATTGGCCTGCTGGGTCTCCCTCCTGGGCTGCTGATTCTCCCGGGTGTTTCTGGCCGTGCCCTGGCTTCTGTCAGCCGCCTTTGGCCTGTCTGCACCGGCCTGCAGCCGATCGCCGCCTGCGGTTGCGGACTGGAGTTTGCGCGTTTGATCACGGGCTTCGCGGTTGCTGGTGGCAGGGCGTTCGATACCGTGCTTGTCCATTGAGGTGCGAGCATTTTCACGGGCCTGGGCGCGTTGGGCATTGTCCCCGCGATAGGCTTCACGCTGATTGGCACCGTTGAGTTGGCGGCCGTACTGTGCGCGGCTCGCACTGTCTCGATAGGGCACGCCATTGCGATGCACCGGGTTGTGTTGCCATTTGTTGTTGGTGATCCGGTTGTTGCCGTTGATGTTGTTGTAGCGATTGACGTCGATGTCGACGTCGTTATTGCCCCAGTCACATTCACCCCACAACGATCCAATGATCGCCACACCGGCACCAAACGCGAGTCCGGCCATCAGGGCCTGACCAGGGTAATAGGCCGGTGGCGGAGGATAGTACGCGGGCGGCGACGCCGGGTAGGGCCAGGTGCCGTAGGTGGTTGTCGGGTTATACGTGGGGACGTACACCACCTGCGGATCGGCAGGCTGAATGATGATGGTGGAGTTGCTGGCCGGGGCCGATTCAGGGGCTGGAGCCGGTGCCGCAGTCGTGGTCGCCGGTGCCGGCGGCGCGATATTCTGGATCGTCACGTTCTGATATTGGTTGCTCTGCAGATTGCCGGCTGCCTGTGCCTGGCGACGCAAGCGCTGCGCGCTTTCCATGACACCGTCGGGCTGCGCCAGGAAGGCATCGCCCAGGCGTTGGACCCAGACGGGGTCCTGCCCCAGCAGTGCCAGAACCTGCGGGAAGGCGACCAGTGCCTGCACGCTCGGATCCCAGGGCTGGTTCGCCACCTGTTTGACCGCATCGTCACCCTTGGCGTCCGGGTGCGCTTTGGACCAGCTGACCGCCTCGCCGACTTCCCCGGGGTAGGTGGTGGCCATCAGTACCTGTGCAAACAGTGGGTCCGGGTACAGCGCAATGGGCGCCAGCATCTGATCCAGCTGTTCCTGGGTAAACACCGGATCCTTGGCCACCGGGGCGGCGGGCGTTGCAGTGGTCGCGCTTGCCGGTGCGGGGGCTGCGGCGGGTGCCGTGGCCGGTGCGGCGGCGGTCCCATCCGTACCCAGTGCCAGGCACGAAGATCCGCTCAAAAACAGTACGGCCGACAACGCGTAAAGTAATGGATTGTGCATTGCACCCTCCATGGGGTCAGGCAGGCTTGAAATGAGTGGATCAATCCCTGGCAGGTGAAGCCGACTTTGCAAGCCACAGAGCCCGGCCTCGACACCGCTTTCTAATGGTAGCAGTTGATTCAAAGGATCAAGGCTGCCTGAAAAATTGCGCCTCGATCACTGGGCGCTGGCATCGCTTTCGTGCTCTTCGGCGAATGCCATGAACACCTTCAGGTCCAGTACATCCAGCTTGATCTGGGCGATGAACGCCGAGAAGGCCAGGTTGGCGGCCAGCAGACGCAGGTCGCTGGCCCAGGCTGGAAGATAGACCGGCCCCTTGAGCCAGCCGGATTCGAACAGGGGCGCCAGGCGCACGGTGTCACCCAGGCTGAGGCGCCCTGCAAACAAATGCCCGACCAGTTCCGGCCGGTTATCGCGAATTGCGATACGCAGCAGGGTGTGGACGCCGAGCAGCCCGGTCAGGTAAGCGGCATCCTTGGTGAACGCCGAACCGCCCCGCAGGTCGGCGCCGCGGAACACCCGTTGGGTTGAGCGGAAAGATTCCTCTTCTGTCTGCCCGGCCGCCAGAAAACCTTCGAACACCTGGATGAAATCGGCACCCTCCAGTGCCTGCTGGACGGCGAGCACGCGCAGGGCCAGGCGCCGCAGGCGGTTGATGTCCATGCTGCCGGTGAACAATTCGGCCAGGGTGGCAATGCCTTCCTGGGTCTGGGTCGTGCGGGGCGCCCCCAGGCCCAGGCTTGTGAGGTTGGGCTGGCGCGCGCCGTTTTGTGCCGTGGCGACATGCACGAAGGCCTCGTGTTGCAACAGCTGATGCTTGTCCAGTTCCGAGAACAGCGCGCTGGCCCGCAGGCGAATGCGGCTCGATCCGGCGATGGCCTTGGCGGCCAGGTTCGGATCGAGCACGACCGTGATCTGCCCGACGCCGAAGAAACGGTCCAGTTCCGGTTGTATCCAGGTGGCGAACGCCTTGGCCGGGATCTCGGCCGGGCAGGGTGGAATCCGCGCACCGCCCAGCAGGGCGTCGGTGGTCTTGAGGAAGAACCGGGCCGCGTCGAGCATGCTCAGTTGCAAGCGCGTGTAATAGAAGTCCGGACGCCGGTACAGCGCTGACGAGTATTGGGTAAAGGCGGGAGTGCCAATGGCCCCCAGCATGTGTCCGGCCGTGGCATAGCTACGGGCGGTCATGGCCAGGTAATTCCCGGCCGGATGCCCCACATCGCAATGGCTGATAAAGGTTTCCAGCGCGGCGATGTCGGCGCTGTGGTCGCGGGGTTGCAACTCGACCTTGGGTAACTCGGCACGCCCGCCGCGCCATTTCGCCAGGAAGTCTTCCTCGACGCCGTCCGGCCAGGACAGGGCATCCAGCACGCGGATCTTGCGGGTCAGGCCGGGCAGGGCGGCATCGAGTTCGGACAGGGCGGCGGCGCTCATGGAGATCTCCTTGAGGGACGAAGTGGCGTTACAAAAGCTTAGTCGTCTCGCGCGGTTGTGTGTCGATCCGGGACTACTCCATGACCGCTGCCGGCTCTTCATGTGCCAGGGCTTTTGGGGTCTTGATAATCAGCAACAACGGCATGACCGCCAGTGACAGCAGCATCAGCAGCTTGAAGTCATCCACGTAGGCGATCCAGCTGGCCTGCACGTTGACCAGCGCGTCCAGGGTGGCGCGGCCGGAGGCGACCATCGGGTCCAGGTAGCTCTTGATCGACCCTGCGTCGAAGGCCCGGTTGAAGGGCGTGATGTAGGCGCCGATCTGCTCGTGGTTGGCCTGGATGTTCTGGGTGAGCAGCACGGTCACGATGGAGATCCCGACGCTGGAACCGACATTTCGCGACAGGCTGTAAAGCCCGGTGCCTTCGGCGCGCAAGGAGGCGGGCAGGGTCGCGAAGGCAACCGTGGTCAGTGGCACAAACAGCATGCCCAGGCTGGTGCCCTGGATGAAGCCGACCCAGATGACGGTCTGCATCGACACGTCAGGCGTCCAGCCGGTCATCAGCCCCATCGACAGCGCCGACAAGCCCAGGCCCGACAGCAATAAAAGACGGGTATCGACTTTGCCCAACAGTCGGCCGGCGAGGAACATGGTCAGCATCGTGCCCAGGCCACGCGGGCCCATCACCATGCCGGCGGTCAGCACCGGATAGCCCATCAGGGTTTGCAGGTAAGGGGTCATCAGCGCCAGTGAGGCCAGGTAGGTGATGCCGACGATAAAAATAAAGACGACGCTGATCGCAAAGTTACGATCCTTGAACAGCTTCGGGCTGATAAAGGGATTGTCGGTGGTGAAGGTGTGGACCAGGAACACGTACAGGGCGACAGCGGCCACGATCGCTTCGACGAGGATTTCACCGGAAGCGAACCAGCCCAGTTGTTCGCCCCGGTCCAGAAACAGTTGCAGGGCCATGATCGCCACGCTCAGCGAGCCGAAGCCGAGCCAGTCCAGGCGGGTCGAGGTGTCGGTGGTGGTTTCGCTGACGTAATAGACGATCCCGGCCAGCGCCAGCAAACCGATGGGCAAATTGATGAAGAACACCCAGCGCCAGCTGAAATTCTCGGTCAGCCAGCCGCCGAGCATCGGCCCCAGCACGGGGCCGACCATGACCGAGACGCCGAACAGAGCCATGGCGGAACCGCGTTCCTTGAGGCTGTAGATGTCCAGCAGAATGCCCTGGGACAGAGGCACCAGCGCCGCGCCCGCCAAGCCCTGCAGCAGGCGGGCGAGGATGATTTCTTCCAGCGATTGCGCCAGGCCGCAAAGGATCGACGAGATCACAAAGCCGACAATCGCCCACAGCAGCACGCGTTTGCGCCCAAAGCGCCTGGCCAGAAAGGCGGACGGCGGGGTCATGATTGCCGCGGCGACGATGTAGGACGTCAGCACCCAGTTGATCTGGTCCGAACTGGCCGAGATGCTGCCTTGCATGTAGGGCAGGGCGACATTGGCGATGGTGGTGTCGAGCGCTTGCATGATCACCGCCAGCACGACGCAAGCGGTGATCATCCCGCGATGGGCCACCGCTTCGCTCGGTGCCGGGTTATTCATGGGCCAGAGTCGGGGTAGGGGCCTTGCTCGCCAGCAGCCCCGAGAACAGGTGCGGCAGGCCACGGGCCGAGCCGGTATCGATTTCTGCCTGCACACTCATGCCGGTGCGCAGCGGCGGTTTTTCCCCGGCATCATCGATGCTGATGCGCACGGGAATCCGTTGCACGACCTTGACCCAGTTGCCCGTGGTGTTTTGCGCGGGCAGCAACGAGAAGCTCGAACCCGACGCCGGGCTGATGCTGTCGACGGTGCCGTGCCACTGCACGCCGGGGTAGCTGTCGACGCTGATATCGACGGACTGACCGGGTTTCATGTGGGTCAGTTCGGTTTCCTTCGGGGACGCCGCGACCCACAGGTGGTCGGCCGACACCAGGCTGATGCCCGACTGTGGTGGTTGCAAGTAGGAGCCGACTTGCAGCGAATCAACGTTGGTCACGACACCGTCAAACGCAGCCCTGACCACCGAGTTGTCCAGGTTGCGCTGGGCTTCGTCGACAGCGGCTTGGGCGATCAGGTACGTGGATTGTTGTTCGACGGGGGTTTCGATATTTCCGCCCAGTTGCGCCAGCACCATTTGCGCGGTGGCCCTGGCCACGGTGATTTTTTGCCGGGTGCTGTCCAGTGCATGCTTGGCATCGTCGTAGTTGGTTCTGGACACCGCAGAAACGCTGAGCAGGGTTTGCTGGCGCTGGAAGCTGGCCTGGTAGTAGGCGAGGTCGATTTGTGCCTGGTCGATTTCGGCCAGCGCTTGCTTGTAATTGGCCTGGAGATTGAGGATCTGGTTGCGCACGTTGCTCAGTTGCGCCCTGGCGCTGGCCAACGCAATCTCGAAGGGCTCCGGCTTCAGGGTGAACAGGACTTGGCCCTTGACCACCCGTTGGTTGTCTTTGACATCAACCGAGGCCACCAGGCCCGAGACATCGGTGGAGACACCGACATGATCGGCTTGAATGTAGGCATTGTCGGTGGAAATGATCTGCCCGCCCGTGACATACAGATAGCCGCCGACCACCAGCGCGATGGGTAGCAGGGCAAAGAGCGTGGTGCGCACGAGTTGCCGTCTCTCAGTCATGACGATGCTCCTGCTCTTCAACGGGAAGACTGCAAGCTTCGATCAGGTTGGACCTCATCCGCTTCATCATCTGCAGCAGCAGTTGTTCCTCCTCGGCAGAGAATCCGCGCGTGGCTTCCTGGCGAGTCACTCGGCCCATGTCACGCATGAGTTGCAGCAGCGGATGAGCCTGCTCCGTCAAAAACAGCAGGGACAGGCGTCGATCCGTGGGGTGACGACGTCGCTCGACCAAACCGCGCTCGGCCATCTTGTCCAGCAGACGCACGAGGGTGATCGACTCCAGTTCCAGTAAATCCGCGAGCCCCTTTTGATGGATGCCCTCATGGGTCGACAGCATGGCCAGCACTTGCCACTGCGAACGAGTGAGGCCGACGTGCCGCGCGCGTTGTTCAAACCGCTTGCGCATCAGCCGGGCGCTGTCATGCAGGGCAAAACCAAGGGTCAATGTGTCGGTCATGGTGAAATCTGCTGCGGATGAGTTAGCTCATCATAGTTGAGCTTGTAATTAGGTGGCTATCTATATTTGCGAAATAATTCAGGTGAATCGATTCTCTCGACGGGGCATGGCGGGTTGGCTGTGAGCGGCGCCTTTCAATACCCCGTGAACGTGCTTTTCGAGGTGCCTTACGAGCGGTAAACCCGACCTCAGAGCAGGCTCCACGACACCCCGACGTACATTGCCATGCCCTCGCCAGGGGTGGATCGCGCCGCGTCCAGCCCTTTGTCGTCGAAGCCCGGCGTGACCGTGGCGGCATAGTGTTTGTCGGTCAGGTTGCGCATGTCCAGCCAGGTCTGCCAGTCGCCCTTGGGCGCGTTGTAGCCCAGCGTGGCGCCGAATATGGCGTAGGGATCGGCGTAGTAACTGTTGGCGTAATCGACCGCCACCTTGGACACCCATTGCGTGTTGAGCGCGGCGAAAAAGCCTTGTGGCCAGTCGTAGCGCAGTTCGCCCTGGTAATAGTGCATCGGCAGGCCCGGCAGGCGGTTGTCGCCGAAGCGCTCATCGTCGCGGTAGTGGAAGTCACTGAAGGTATAGCTCTGGCGCAGGCTCAATTGGCCGACATCCTCCGGCGACCAGAGGGGGCTCAGCAGGCTGGCTTCCACGCCCTGGTGCACGGTGGGGCTGGCATTGAGCTCGTAGGGCGTGGTGGCGTTGGCGTCCGGCAACACCGACAGCAGTTCGTGGCGCACCTGGGCGTAGTACCAGGCCAGGCTCCACTGCCCCAGCGTGCTGTCCCCGCGACCGCCGATTTCCAGGGTGGTGGCGGTCTGGTTTTGCAGCGTGACCGGTTCGCGCTGGGCACCCGTGGCGACACCGCTGCCTGCGGGGAACCGGATGTTCGAGCTATAGATCAGCGACCACGGGTGCGGTGCCTCGACCGAGCGGCTGAGATTGCCGAACAGTTGCAGGTCCGGTGTCAGTTGGTAGCGCAGGCCCACGCGCGGGGCGTAGTCCCAGTCGTGCAGGCTGGTCTTGCCACCACTTTGCGGGTAGGTGACATCGCTTTCACGGCGGGTGTAGATCGCGGCGAGGCCGGTGGTCAGCCACAGGTCGTCGGCGATCTCCAGGTCATTGCCGACATGCAGGACCGTGTCCGAGCCCTGATAGGTGAAGTTGCGAATCAGCGTGCCCGGTGCGTAACCGGCGGTGTTGCCGGTGGGGATGCGCACGAACTCGCTGGCGCCGGCATTGGGCAGGTGCTTGGTCACTCGCAGGCCCAGGGTGCTTTGGCTTTGCAGACCCCAGAGCGTGTCGCGACGCTTGTAGTCGAACGTGCCGCTGACGTCCGTGTACGCCACCTTCAGGCGGTTGGGACCCTCGCTCAAGTCCATGGGATAGTCGTGGTAGACCAGGCCGGTCTGGATGCTCGAATCGTCATCGATGTAGTAGGTGGTCTTGTTGCCGATAAAGGTGCTGCCCGGCTCGTCGCGGCGGTCGTCCCGCGCCACGTAGGCCGGGTTGGCCGCCCGTGGGTCATGCTCGATGGAGTGCTTGGTCACGCGCCCCGCGAGGTCGTTGTCGGTCTGGCGGTGGCGCAGGTAGAAGCGTGTTTCCAGGTTCGGGTTGAAGTGGTAACCGAAGTTGGCGATTACCCCCTGGCTCTCGCTGGCCGTGTGGTCCTGGTAGCCGTCGGCGTTTGCGTCGGTCATGGCCACGTAGTAATCGAAGGCCCCCAGCACCTGTCCGGAGCTGACCTGGCGCTGCTGATAGCCGTGACTGCCCGTTGCGTAGCGTACCTGTAACTTCGGTGAGTCGTAGCCGGTATGGCTGACGTAATCGATGGCCCCGCCCAGGGCCAGGGCGCCCCGGTCGAAACCGTTGGCGCCGCGCAGCACTTCCACATGGTCGAGCCACAGCGGTTCCAGCAATTCATAGGGTGTGCCGCCGGGGCCGGTCAGAGGCAGACCGTCGAGCATGGCGTACAGCCCCGAGGCGTGGGCACCCGGTGCGCGGTTGATCCCCGATCCGCGGATCGAGATCTTCACCCCTTCGTTGCCCGCCGACTGGGCATAGATCCCCGGCTGGTACGCCAGCACATCCTGGTTGCTGGCCACGCGGCCCTGCAACGGGCGGCGCATGTCGACCACGTTGGTGCCGCCGGGCACCTGGGCCAGCCGGGCCCTGGCATCCTCGATCCCCTGGTCTTCGTCGCTCTGGTCCTCAGCCCCGATCAGCACTTGTCCCAGCTCCAGGCCCTGAGCCTCGGTCATGGCCGGACAAACAAGGGCCAGGCCCAGCAGCGCAGCGGGCAAGGATTTAGGCGAAGGCATTGGGAAAACTCCAGACGTCAGGAACGGGCAATGAACAGAGCGACGCAAGAAGGAACGAAGGGAGCACATGGCAATTTTGTTATTTTGCCCGCCAAGGGTTGGCGGCTATCGGTTCAGCAGAGGTGCCAGCGCGCAGCGATCTCGGCGATCTCGCCATCCTTGAAGCCATTGTCGTAGTCGCAGTCTGGTTGGCCCGCCCGATGGGCACGGGCAATAGACTTTCAGTGCCATCCGGGTCAGTCGAGTGGCAGCGATATCGTTAATCTCGTTCCTTTGTCCGGTGCGCTGTCGATCGTGAATTCCCCGCCTAGCATGCTGATGCGTTCCTTCATTCCCACCAACCCGAACGAGTTCAATTTTTTGCGATCCGTCATGCCTACGCCATTGTCTTTGATCCGCAGGTAGAGCCGGCGACCCTCCCTGGAGAGTTCGATATGCACCTGTGTCGCTTGCGCGTGCCGGGCAATATTCGACAGCGATTCCTGCACTATGCGGAACAGCGTCGTGGCGGATTTTTCATTCAGGTCGCAACGGAAATTTTCGTCTTTCGCCGACATCGTGCAATCGATCGCGCTGCGCTGCCGGAACTCTTCAAGTTGCCACTCGATCGCTGCCTGCAATCCCAGATCGAGTACGGGTGGCCGAAGATCATTGATGATACTGCGGACACTGCGGATGGCTGTATCGAGGTGATTCAGAGCATCGCTGACCTTTTCGTTGAGCTTGGGGTGCATGGTACTGGTGCGCGCCTGCAACATGGAGACATCAATTCGCAACGCCAGCAGACTCTGTCCCAGCTCGTCATGGATGTCGCGCGCGATCCGTTTTCGCTCTTCTTCCTTGATGTGCTCCTGATAGGAGGCCAGTTCACGCAGCTGCAGCTTCGATTGCAGCAATTCCTCGGCCTGCATCGTCAGTTTGCGCTGCAGGTAGAACAGGTCGACAAACACCCGGATCTTGGCGCGAAGAACCTCGGCCACAATTGGCGAGAAGATGTAATCCACTGCGCCGGACGTATAACCGCGGAAACGCTCGGAATCCGTTTCGGCCTCCGCTGTGACGAAGATAATGGGCGTGTGGGCCGACTTCGGGCGGCCGTGAATGAGTGCAGCGGTCTCAAAACCGTCCATCACTGGCATTTTCACGTCGAGCAGAATGACGGCGAAGTCGCGCTGCAATAGCAGGCGCAGCGCCTCGCGTCCGGAAGTCGCCGTGGCAATATCGAGGCCCATGTCGGCAATCACCGCAGCGAGCGCCGTAAGCTTGGCGGGATTGTCATCCACCAGCAACACGGATGCTGGCACGCCATCAGGCGGGAGCGGGTGCCGCACCTGGGCTCTCTCATTGAATACCGGAGGTTCCTGCTGCATGTTTATGCCACTTCTGTTTGCGCTAGCGCCTCTTGGCGTTACGGCAACACCGGTAATATCAAGCCGGCCTTGCGCACATTGCCACCTTTGCTGTCGCGCAATCAGCGCGGTACAGCGTCATCGATAGAGCCATTTGCGCATCAGTGACAGCAGCTGGTCGGTATCCACCGGCTTGCTGACATAGTCCGATGCTCCTGCCTCGATGCACTTTTCACGGTCACCCATCATCGCCTTGGCCGTCAGCGCAATCATGGGCAGGGTTTCAAATCTCTTGAATGTACGGATCTGGCGCATGGTTTCAAAGCCATCCATCTCGGGCATCATGATGTCCATCAGCACGATGTCGGTATCGGGCTGCTGCTGCAGCAGTTCTATGGCGGTTCGGCCGTTTTCGGCCGTGGCCACCAGCATTTTGTTGCACTCAAGCACGCTGGTCAGGGCAAAAATATTGCGCACGTCATCGTCGACCACCAGGGCCTTTTTACCCTCGAGGCTGTCCGAACCCTCATAGAGTTTTTCCAGCATCCTGCGCTGGGTCTGCGGCAGCCTGGCGACGACGCGGTGTAGAAACAGCGCGGTTTCGTCGAGTATGCGCTCGGGGGACTGAACTGCCTTGATGACGCCCTTGCCGAGCAGTGTCCTGAAACGTTCGTGTTCCGGCTTGGTCAGTGTCGCTGCACCATAGGCGACGATCGGCAATTCACGCAGAGCGTGGTCTTGCTGCAATGCCTCGAGAAAGCTGATGCCGGATGCGTCGGGCAGTTTGAGATTGATTGCCATGCAGTCGTAGCGTTTCTTTGCCAGTTTCTTCAAGGCTTCCACGTCGCTGGCGGTCGTTTCGATCTTCAGGTCGGTGTTGCCGAGTAGATCGAGGATGCGGGCGCGGCTCCCGTCGTTGCCGTCGACGAGCAGCAGGCTTCTGGTCTTGCGCCGAGCGAATGCCACGATGCCGACCAGCGCATTTTGAATCTCGTCGGCTGTGACCGGCTTGAGCAGATAGTCGAAAGCACCATAGCGCAGCCCGCGTGTGTGGTCGTCAGCGGTCGAGATGATCTGGACCGGGATGTGACGCGTGGCGAAATTGCGCTTCAACTGCTCGAGCAGCGACCAGCCATCGATGTCCGTCAGGCCCGGGTCCAGGGTGATCGCGGCGGGTTTGAAGCGCTCGACAAGCTCCAGTGCATCCGCGCCACGGGTCGTGACGATAGCCCTGAACCCCTTCTGGTGCGCGGCCTCGAGCAGAATGCTGGCGAATCGGGCGTCGCCCTCGAGCATCAACAGCACTTGGTCCCCGGGTTGGACAGACTCGCGGTCGTCCGGTATCTGTGCAGACGGGCTTGACATGAGGTCGCGCTTGACTTGACCAGGTACTGCCTCTGTCGCGGATTCGTCTAGCGTCTGACGCTGGGCGTCCGGTGTACGCAAAGGTACGTACAGCGCGAAAGTACTGCCATTGCCGATCTCACCGGGGATCAGCCGCAGCTCACCGCCCAACCGGTGTGCGAGCTCGCGGCTGATCGACAGGCCGAGGCCGGTGCCACCGTATTTTCGTGAGGTTCCGGTATCTGCTTGCTGGAACGCTTCGAAGATAAGCTTCTGCTTGCCGGCAGACACGCCAATGCCGGTGTCGGTGACCACGAAGGCGACCACCGTATCGGCACGATTGAGTTCGCTGTTATCCACGCTCCACCCGGACACAGCGGGTTCGATGCTGATCTTGACGCTGCCTTGCTCAGTGAACTTGAAGGCGTTGGACAGCAGGTTCTTGACCACTTGCAGCAGGCGCTTTTCGTCGGTCCAGATGACGGTGGGCAGGGCGGGTGCCAGTTCAATCGTGAAGGTGAGGCCCCGGCTTTCGGCGACTGGCCGGAAGGTGCGTTCGATCTGGTCGTGCAGATCGGCGAACAGCGCTTCATTCAGATCCAGTGTGACCGTACCCGACTCGATCTTGGACAGATAGAGAATCTCGTCGATCAGCTCCAGCAGGTCTTTGCCCGCGCTACGGATGGTCTTGGCATATTCGACCTGCCGGGGCGTGAGATTGTGCTCCGCGTTGTCGCTGAGCTGCCGGGCCAGGATCAGCAAGCTGTTCAATGGCGTTCTGAGCTCATGGGACATGCTGGAGAGGAATTCGGACTTGTACTTCGAGGTCAGCATCAGCTGCTCCGCCTTCTCCTCCAGCGACAGCTTGGTGATTTCGACTTCGCGGTTCTTGCGCTCGACTTCGGCTTTCTGCTCCGCCAGCAGTCCAGCCTTGTCCCCCAGTTCCTCGTTGGTCTGTCTCAATTCTTCTTGTTGCTTTTGCAGCTCCTGCGCCAGCGATTGCGACTGCTTGAGCAGTTCTTCGGTACGCATATTGGCTTCGATCGTGTTGAGCACGATACCAATCGATTCAGCAAGCTGATCAAGGAAGGTTTGATGAATGATGCTGTAGCGCGTGAACGAAGCCATTTCGACGACGGCCTTGACCTTGTTCTCGAACAGGATCGGCAACACGATGATATTCAGCGGGGCGGCCGCACCCAGTCCCGATGAAATCGCGACGTAATTGGCGGGTACATCGGTCAGCAGGATGCGCCGCTTCTCGTAGGCGCATTGCCCGACCAGGCCCTCGCCGAGCCGCCACTCATCGTTCACATTGATGTTTCCCTTGTACGCATAAGCGGACAGTAGTTTGAGTTTCGCAGGATCGGGCGGGCTCTCGTTCATCATGTAGAACACACCATGCTGGGCGTTGATCAGCGGAGCCAGTTCAGACAGCACCATCTTGGAGACTGCCGCCAGATCGCGCTGGCCCTGCAGCAGACGGTTGAATTTCGCGAGATTGCTCTTGAGCCAATCCTGCTCCGCGTTTTGCCGCGTGGTTTCCCGCAGGTTGCGGATCATCTCGTTGACGTTGTCCTTCAATTCCGCCACTTCACCCTTTGCTTCCACCTCCACGTAACGGGTCAGATCGCCCTTGGTCACGGCAGTCGCCACGTCGGCAATTGCACGCACCTGATTGGTCAGGTTGGCCGCCAGACCGTTCACGTTGTCGGTCAGATCGCGCCAGGTGCCGGCAGCACCCGGCACGTTGGCCTGGCCCCCCAGCTTGCCCTCGACCCCCACTTCACGCGCCACCGAGGTCACCTGATCGGAGAACAGCGCCAGCGTATCGGTCATACCGTTGATGGTGTCGGCCAGTTCGGCGATCTCGCCCTTGGCTTCCAGTGTCAGTTTCTTCTTCATGTCGCCGTTGGCGACTGCGGTCACCACTTTCGCGATGCCTCGCACCTGGCTGGTCAGGTTGGCCGCCATGAAGTTCACGTTTTCGGTCAAATCCCTCCAGGTGCCGGACACGCCTTGCACCTGTGCCTGTCCCCCGAGCTTGCCTTCGGTGCCGACTTCGCGCGCCACCCGCGTCACTTCGGCGGCAAAGCTATTGAGCTGGTCCACCATGGTGTTGATGGTGTTCTTCAACTCCATGATTTCGCCCTTGGCTTCCACGGTAATCTTGCGCCCCAGGTCGCCTTTGGCCACCGCCGTCGTCACGTCGGCGATGTTGCGGACCTGATTGGTCAAGTTGGCGGCCATGCTGTTGACCGAGTCGGTCAAGTCTTTCCAGGTTCCACCGACGCCCGTCACCTTGGCCTGGCCACCGAGCTTGCCGTCAGTCCCCACTTCGCGAGCCATGCGCGTCACTTCGTCGGCAAAGGTCGAGAGCTGGTCCACCATTGTGTTGATGGTTTCCTTGAGTTGGAGAATTTCACCTTTCGCTTCGGCTGTGATCTTGCGTGACAGGTCGCCGTTGGCCACCGCCGTCGTCACGTCGGCAATGTTGCGCACCTGGGTGGTCAGGTTGGCCGCCATGCCGTTGACCGAATTGGTCAAGTCCTTCCAGGTACCGGACACGCCGGTCACTTCGGCCTGTCCGCCCAGTTTGCCTTCGGTACCGACTTCCAGCGCGACGCGTGTCACCTCCGAGGCGAAGCTGGAGAGCTGGTCGACCATCGTGTTGATCGTGTTTTTCAGTTCGAGAATCTCGCCCTTGGCTTCAACGGTGATTTTCTTGCCGAGGTCGCCGCGCGCCACCGCCGTCGTCACCTGTGCGAGGTTGCGCACCTGGGTGGTCAGGTTGGCCGCCATGCCGTTGACCGATTCGGTCAGGTCGCGCCAGGTGCCTGATACGCCGCGCACTTCCGCCTGACCGCCCAACTTGCCTTCGGTACCGACTTCCAGCGCCACGCGGGTCACTTCCGCTGCGAAGCTCGAGAGCTGGCCGACCATCGTGTTGATGGTGTTTTTCAGCTCGAGAATCTCACCCCTGACTTCGACGGTAATCGTCTTGCCCAGATCGCCTTTGGCCACCGCGGTTGTCACGTAAGCGATGTTGCGCATCTGGGTGGTCAGATTGGCGGCCATGTCGTTGACGGAGTCGGTCAGGTCTTTCCAGGTGCCGGACACCCCTTTGACATTGGCCTGCCCACCGAGAATCCCTTCAGTGCCGACTTCGCGCGCCACGCGGGTCACCTCGGAAGCGAAGGAGCCCAGTCGCGTCACCATGGTGTTCACGATCCTGGCGGATTTGAGGAACTGGCCCCGCAGTTTCAGGCCATCGAGTACCGGTGGTACCTGCTGGCTCAGATTACCCTCGGCAACCGAACCGATAACGCGAATCATCTCGCTCATCGGGCTGATGAGGTCGCTGGTCAGCGCATTGCTCGAGTTGACGATCTTTTGCCATGAGCCTTTCATCATCGGCAATTGGATACGCTCATCGACCTTGCCCTGCTTGCCGATCAGTCGCGCCACGCGTTCGAATTCGGTAGCGGTGTCGGCCGCCATGTCGATGATCTCGTTGAGCGTGTCGGCGATCTTGCCCGGCATGCCGGTCCAGTCTTCCGGCATTCGCGTGGTGAAGTCACCATTGCGCAACGCCTTCAGCGCTGTCAGCAACGTCTTCATGTCGAAATCTTCGATCGGTGTCGTCACTGTGGCCATGTCTATGTCCAGTCAAGATGGATGCCACGCGCAAGGCGTCATGCAGGAGCCGGCATTGCAGTATTGACCATGCTGAAAGCTGAGCGTTGGCTTACGAAATATTAGCAAGGTTGGCGCAATGCCCCGGATTCTGGGGGAATTAGTCGGGAACAGGCCGTTCCAACCGACTGCACCCGCAGTCCGAAGTAGTGAGCACTAACGGCTGAGGCAAAAAGTGCAAGTGTGCTCTGTGCCTGCTAACGTCAAACGCTGCAGCAGATTCCATGGCTTGCTGGCCACTGGTGAATGGAAAATACAGATGGTTGACCACAAAATCAGAGTCTTGCTGGTGGATGATCACAGCATCGTGCGTAGCGGCGTGCGACGCATGCTGGAGACTGCCGGCGAGATCGACGTTACGGGCGAAGCAGAGACGGCACAAGAGGCAATGCTCCTGGTCCGGGAGCAGGATTTCGACGTAGCGCTGGTAGATATTCAGCTGCCTGACAAGACCGGCCTCCAACTCCTCAAGCTCATGCGTGCAGAGAAGCCCAAACTCGCCGTTCTGATGTTGAGTATGCATTCGGTCGAGGCCTATGCGTTACGCGCAATCAAGCACGGCGCAGCGGGATACCTCACCAAAGATATTTCCGCAACCACCCTGGTTACGGCAGTTCGCAAGGTGGCCTCAGGCGGCAAGCACGTCAGTCCTGAGCTGGCAGAAAAACTGGTCAACGCTATCGGCAGAGGCGACGGGGCACCCCACGAAGCGCTATCCGACCGGGAGCTTGAAGTACTAAAGCTCCTTGCTTCAGGCGAGAGAATTGTCCGCATCGCTGAGATATTGCACTTGAGCCCGAGTACCGTCACGACGTACCGGGCACGTATCCTGGAAAAAACAGGGATGGACAGCAACGCGAAACTGGCCCGCTATGCACTCGAAAACGGCTTGTTAACTTAGAACACCCTGCCATCCGACGCAGCCGAGTCACTCGATCGTTCTTGGCATCCTCCACTCTCTGCGGCACATGCGCAGCTTCGCCCGATCCAGCCTGCTTGTAGTGGAATCACTACAAGCTCTTGGCCGATATCGCCACAAAGAAGTCCTGCTAACGTCGATAGTGGGGTTCGTTCCAATCAAGCATATTTACCTCTCGGAAAATTTTCGTCCGCTCAATGGAGTTGTCTTAGTCAACGTCTTGTACCGCCATGTCAAAAAAGCGAGGTGAAATCATGCAGGTCACCAACACAGAACCATTGACTGCATTGATGCCAGCCAGAGATTCAGGCCCTTTGCGCCTGTTTGTCGTTGAGGATTCGAACGTCGTGCCAGCGCTGCGACGCACGGTGTCGCCGCAGATCGCGGGCCTGTCACTTGCCGGGGCGTTCACCGCGCATCGACTGCCATCGCCGCCATCCGGCGTGAACCACCCGATGTCGTCTTGCTGGACGTCAACCTTGGCGACGGTAATGGCATGGAAGTATTGCGTGTGGTCGCAGCCGAGTATCCGCTGACAAAAGTCATAGTGGTCAGCGATTGTGCCGATCCGACACATTGGAAGTACTTCACAAAAGCGGGAGCCTACGCCTTCTACGACAAGAATCATGAACTTGCCATCATGCGACGCATGTTGGAGCGTTTAGCCAAGTCCCTGTTACCAGAAGATTTTTCCTGCTGGCAATCATTCCCAAATGGGAGCAGTACCCCATGGAACCAATCAGCAAAGAACACGACTTTCTAGCCGTGCTGCGGCACGTCATGTCACATGGCGTCATCACTTTGCTGGCAGTGGCCATAACGTTTGCCACGCCGGATGCCGCACGGTTCATCCTCTATGTATGGTGGCCACGCGTGGAGTTGGACTCGAATCAGCTGCTTGCGACAGAAATCGTGCTGGCCTCAACCTTGATGGTTCTGTTCCATCTGTGCAAACGCGCATGGGACACCACTGGGAGTATGACTTCGCCGCCGCCGACCTGGTCCAGCGGGATGCGACCACTGGCAACGAGACCGGGCGTGCTCCGCTCGGACTCCCCGTCCATGGCAGCCGCTTGAACCTGCTCGCCTGCTTCAGGATATGGATATGCATAAGAGCAAATTGCACGAGTCAGAAAAGACTCCGGAATCGATATTCGTAAGTTGAGCGCGGAGTGCGCGCTGCATTCATGTTGAACCAATGTTCTAACTGGAGGACATCATAATGATAGGTTATTGGTTGTGTGCGTTGCTGTGGGGTGTGGTGTTGCTGGAGGAGATCCAACTCATGCCCCTTCAAGAATGGAAAGACGAGGGTCTGAAAAAGGTTCTGTTGCTGCGCCGGACTAGAACCCGGACCGGCTACTTTATTGCGTTGATCGCGGGCGCCATGTGCCTTTATAGCGAAATCCTGGTGGCGCCGGTCGATCAGGGCATTTTCAATCCGGAGCTAATACTTGCCCTGTGTGGTGTTCTTTGGGGTGCTTATCTTTCCGTAGTCTGCATGAAGGGGAAGCGATAGATGCCTATCTCCATGACGACTGCGGGTAATTGATATTTCACTATCCTCGGCCGGCAGGGAAACTCCGCCGGTCAGGCGCTCAACTCAGCACTTGAACAGCCGCAGCCTCGCTGGCAGCGGCTTCATCCGAGGTTAGCGGACGAGTTCCAGGCGGGCGGCAATATTGATTGGGATGAGCGAAAGGATCTGAGGCGACGGAGCATAATGCCCGTGCTGTCGAGACGGATTCAACAAACTGGATTTGGTGTAGGCGGGATCTTGGTTAAACCGGCGCTGGCAGCACCTTGGGTGCTGCCAGCGAGGCTTGAGGCTGAACACTTCTGTCAGCCGGGGGACAGGCTACGCAGATCAGCTGTTGGCGTGATCGGTCGCTTTGGCTTTGCTTTCAGCGACAGCGGCTTCAGCCTTCTGTTTCTGTGCAACCTGGAAGGCTTTCATCGAGACTGTCCGGGCCGACTCCATGCGTGCGAAGGTCCGGTCACCACCACCTGTGGCCATCGCCAGAGAAGAAGCGGTCAGAGTGGCGACTACGAAGAGAACTTTCATGGATTTCATTTGGGTATCCTCAATTGAAATTTGTTAACAGTTAAAGCGGGATTCATTTGCTAGAGCAGAACTTCCTTGTTCAACCTGGATTCACCAGCCAGCCAGGGCGGCGTTGCCTGGTGTCCTGGTGCCTTGCTCCATACGCGCTTCGGTGTCTTTGTTTTTTGCCCAGGCAGTGAGCAGTACCATCATCGCGAACCCACCAACGATGAGAACCGGATAGGCTGCCAGCAACTCCACCAGCGAGTACTTCCAGGCTAGCGGACGACCAACACCGAGCATGGCGGCATAGAACCACGACACGCCAGAGAGGGCGCCCGAGAACAGCGCCAGCATGCGCAGGCTGAAGGAGAGTTTCAGTAACGAACCGGCTTTTTTCAGCGCCGGCAATACAGCGCTATGCAACAGGAAGCCGTTAAAGGTCAACAGCACAACGATGCCGATCTTGGCTTGCAGTTTGGGGTTGAGGAAATACTCCATCCCCTTGCCGGCATAATCGATCCCGATAATACCAATGCCCGTAACCCAGAGAGCTACAAGTGCAAGCGATACGGTTTTTTGAAGGCTTTCCATGTGCGCGTCATCTTGGTGACCTGACGCATCCCCCTTCAGGAGTTGCTTGACCATTGCAATGTCACTGGTCAAAACCAGCCCGATTGCAACGCAGCAGGCGATAAGATGAAAATATACAACGCCCAAACGCACATATTCCACGGTGGACGAAGAAAACATACTAAGTTCCATGGTGACCTCTTGGTTTCAATAGTGAATCAACTTGGCTCTCAGCACGGTTTGATTGAAATTTACCGTTGCTGACTACCATTTAGATCCAGCCATTGTTATCAGTTAATCTTGCGACATTACGCCATCAAGATAATAGTGAATTTCGCGAATGAACTTTTAGTCATTCGATCATGTCCATTTTCAGGTAACAAAAAACATCATCCGCACTGAGTGCATATGAGGTTTAACTTCCGCTTCTAGGGAGGGCGGCGAGGCCCGGAACCCGATCGACTAGTTGATCAGGCAATGCTGGTGGGGTCGGCGGGGCTTCCACCCCATTCGAGGAAACGGATCTTGTGAACCTCGCCCTCGCTGTCTTCGTAGACCAGGGTCACCGGTACCACGCCGGTCTTGTCGGATGTATCGGTGCGCTGCAGTACCCGCTTCACATCGATTTCCATACCGTAGTGGTATTCGACGGCTGAGACATGCGCGCCGGGTTCTTGCAGGCTGTTCTGGTCGAAGACACTGGGTGCGAGACTGGAAATCACCGCACTGACAATTGTGGCCATGCTCATAAGGCTGTACCTCTTCTTAAGTTCACTTGACAAGGACCTAATGTGACACGAGGTGACAGTGAAGTTCACTTCACCGCGACGAACGTGCCCGCCTGAAAAGCCTGTAGTGGCTGCAAACTCCCGGCAATTCCCCGCGCTTGACGCCTTTCGACCGTTCGTCCTTTAACCCCCGTATTTGTTGGGCAAAGTCCGTTTCTGAAGGAGGTCATAACATGTCATGACGGATTTTCGCGCACGGTGAATCAGTGCTTTCAATTCAGTCGGCTGAGTCCGAGCGATTGCGAACGCCTGCTATCGAGCCAGGGGAGAAATATCGGGTATTGGTCGATTGTTGACTGTCGCGAAAGGTAGCCACCGACCCATTGCGGACGGTCAGACTTCACTTGGGAAGCGCTGAGCAAGTACCCGACTCGTGTCTCGTCGACGTTCTCAGCCTGATTTCTAAAACCTGGTGGGCGAGCACTGCTATTTTGAGCCGGTTTGTGTCCCGGTTTCGCAGGTTGGCGGTGCATCGCCCGTGTTGCAAGCGGATTGATCCCTAAGTGTCGCACTAGCGACGATAGTAGCGGCGATCGTCCTCGTAGCGGTACCGCATGGCCCGATCCTGGTGGCGCTCCCAATCACGATGGCGTTCGGCTTCTCGGCGGGCTTGCTCTCTGCGCCAGTTATCTCTACGCCAGTCGTCTCGGCGCCAATCGTCTCTACGATCGTGCCAGCGGCCGTCATGCCAGTATCGGTCGTCATGTGCAAGCAACGACCCTGGCTGCTTGCCGGCCATACTGGCCAAGGTCGGCCAAGGGTTGCCGGCAGCCTGGACCGGAACCTGAACTGCTGCGACTTCAGGTGCGAAAACAGGGGTTGAGGTCTTCATCTGTGTTGCTGATGCCGAGCCCACTGCCGCGAACGCGAACAGGCCGAAGAGCACCATCCGTGGGTCATGGAATTTCATGAGTGAAGACAACCTCTGATTGACAATTGGACGTGTGGCCATCTGGCTGCGGGAAGCCTGCGGGTTCGCGCTTATCGAGCGGATGTGCCTATCCACATAGACCGATAAATAGGGAAAAGTTCTAGGTAGCCGCTGTTTAAATAACCAACGGCCTCAGTGTTCGGCCCCTTTGAGGACTGCTATCTCGATGTCCGCTTCGGTCCTTTTTGCCCCAACGTGAAGTGCAGATACGGATCACGCTTGGATGTTGGGGGTGGTAAAAAAGTGATACTGGTTGCGCCGGCCTTTACAGCGGGACCTTCAGGGTACTGGTCAGGTCAAGAGGGGCCCTGTATCGCAGATGCCGAGCAGCGCTGGCGGCCTGTTTCAGGGCTGTGCCGTCCGAGATCAGCCGAGTCCGCCCCCTGATGCCAACCAAGAGTTTTCTGTCGGCTCTGCTCCTCGCTTTTTGCGCCTTCGCGTCGCTTTGCTCTATTGCTGCGGAGCGAAGAGCGCCCCTGCATATTCAGCCGAACAATCCCGCGACGCTGCATTACCTCGGAGTATTGCGACTTCAACAGGGGCAGTACCAGCAAGCTGAAACCTTGGCGGCACGCTCTAATATTCGGATTGGTAACAACGTCGAGTTACGCAACCGCAACTTCGAATTGATCCAAGCGGCGCAGCAGGCCCAGGCTTCGAGTTCCCCACCCAAAGCCAAAGAGGAAGGACCTGGTCGTAGAACAGAGGGGGCAGGATGAGGAGGCCCAAAGGCGCTAAGAAGCAGAGATGGCCCCTGCTGAACAACCCCCGTCTGAATCGAGCTGAGCCACACCTGTATCGTTCAGATTTCTTCTGGGGAAACCACCCATACGCTGCAGGGCAACTTGTACAGCAGATGTTCCACGGTACTGCCAACCAACCGCTCCATTGCGCGGTGACCAACGCGTCCCATGACAATCACATCGGTGTCATTGGCACCCGCGTAGCTGGAAAGCACCTTGGCCGGATTGCCCATGATCATATGCTGGTGTTCCGGCGGGATACCGTTGCGCTCAGAAAGGTTTTGAAACGCATCAGCCTGCGCGTCGAACAGGGTCTTGGCTTTTCCCGATGAGAAAAACGCCGAGCCATTACTGAAACCGAATTCGTCCGCACTGATGCTGGAAAGGTCATGGGCGTAGATCACGTCCAGTTCTGCGTTACAGATACTCGCCAGTTTGGAGGCCTCGCGCAGAATTCTGTCGTTGAAGCCTTCGTATTGGTCATCACAATGAAAAGAGTCAACTGCGGCGACGATCTTGCGCGGCAAAACGTTGTGCAAATGACTGACAAAATGCAGGGGTACCGGGCATTCGCGCAGTAGATGGATATCCAAGGGCGTAAACATCAGGCGTGACAGCAGCGATTCGTGTTCCAGCGCCTTGATCAATACGGACATCGGCTGTTCTTTGAGATGAATGAGGATTTCCTGCAAGGGCCTTTCGACCCAGACGACTTCAGTGGTGACGTGCACACCGATCTTGCGCAAGGGGCGGGCCTGGTCTTCGAGCCACTGGCGATGGCGCTCGACATAACCCAGCCGCATCTGCTCCAGCGCTTGTTCGTTGACCATTGCGGCAGTCGCCAGTCCTTCAAGATAATCGAACGCCACGATGTGCAGGGCGGCACCCGTAGCCTTGGCCAACGCGGCGGCCCGGTCGAAGGCGGGGCTGTTTTCCATCAATGGCGAGACGACCAGCATGAAACGTGATTGATCAGACATGACAAATCTCCGCAAGGTAATCGCGCAATCGCTAGCCCCAATGGCTTCGGCGTTATTGGGCAGTGAAGCCTTTCACTTAGCCTGCCGCCGTTCGGAGCTCCGGGTTTGATCTTTGTCAAATGGAGGGGGGAAGAATGATCTTGGCCGACGCGCGGTTATCCGGGCGTCGTCCAGTGAAGAAATTGTTGACCATTATCAATCTTTCGTCCGGCTCCCCGGCGCAGTCTTTGGGTTCGTGCTGGGCTTTGGCTTACGTACGAAAAGGAGGGATTACCATGGCAACCATGAGCGCGGCTGGGGCCTGTCGCCGCTGGTGACCCACCGTTTCAAACTCGATGATATTGAAGCGGCCTATGAATTGTTTGCTCACCAACGAGACGGTGTGATGAGGGTTGCGATTACGCCGTGACGCTGTGCGCGCTGATTCTCTAAGTAGTACGGAGGTTTCAATGATCATTGATATCACGCAGAAGCCGGTAAGCCATTGCTGGGTCGTGTACATGGACGCCTTGGAAGTGAACTTCAACAGTCTGGGAGAAGCACAGGCGTTTGTTGGCCAGCTCAAGGCACGTATCGAGGCGCCACATGTCTGGCCAAGTGGCGCTGGCCCGGTAGACGACACAAGACGGATACCTGAGCGTCAAACGCCTTCTGTGGTTCTACTCCAGGATTGACATGACCCTGTGCCGAGGTGCCCCATGTCGCAATCTCAGCGTTTACTCTTGATCGCGCCTTCAGCCATGACTCGGACACCGGCATTCGACCGGGCCGTCGCGCTTGCGCTCGCGATGCAATTGCCATTGCACCTTGTGGCGTTCGACTATTCACAGGCCCTGGCGGTGGCCGGGCTGTTCGCCCCGGAACAATTCAGCCTGGCCCGGGACGGCTATCTGCAAATCCATCGCCAATGGCTCGCGGATCAGGCGGGATGGATCAGCAAGCAGGGCGTCAAGGTCACCAGCGAAGTGGTGTGGGTACAGCATCCTTACGAAGAGATCCTGAACTCCATCCATGAGATGCCGCTGACGCTGATCATCAAGGACGCCCAGGAAGAATCGGCGTTCAAGCGCGTGTTTTTCACACCGCTGGATTGGCAGCTGCTGCGCGATTGCCCAGCGCCGGTGCATCTGGTGACTACTGCGCTGAATGCCCGGCCACGCAATGTACTGGCCATCATTGACGTGTTGCGCGATGAAGATCAGGGCTCTGTGTTCAACGACCAGATTATCGACGCCGCGGTGAAGCTGGCTGCGGTCTGTGATGCCAGTCTTGAGTTGCTGCATGTGTATGACTGGACGGCTGTATACGTCCAGGACATGGGCTTTGCCGCATTGCCACTGGCCAGCGGGATCCATGAAATGTTGGGAGCGGCTCAGCATGAGGCATTTGCGGCCATCGCTGAACGCCACGGCGTGCCACCGGAGCGTCGGCACTTCGTGGCGGGGGCACCCGTGCCGAGTATTTGTGGATTTGTCTATGAGTACCGCAGCGATGTCATTGTCATGGGCACGGTGCAGCACAAGGGCTTGAGTAAATTACTCGGAACCACGGCCGAGCAACTCCTGCATCGGGCGCCGTGCAGTGTGCTGGCGATCAAGCCGGGAAGAATGCTGCAATCCTGAGGGCTTGGTCGCCCCGTGATGAGCCGTTGGCCGGAACATCGCGGGGCGATTTTCTACAGGTAAAGACGATGGGCTTGAAAGGTTGGCGCGCAGCAAAAGAACCGCGTTTGAATCCTTTTCCACACCGCTGTCGATGCTTGAATCTGATCTGGATCAGACAGCTGTGCCGGCGGCACTGGTTTGCGTGTGCTTGATGTAAATCAAACCGCACGAGGTGATAAAGCGCAGTCTTGAAACCATGCCGGCACTGTATGACCGGAGTCGAACGGAGGTGTGTGATGGGTCAATATCAACGTTTTCTGCTGATCGCTGACCAAACCCTGCATCAGTCTCCCGCCCAGTTGCGTGCCGTCGCATTGGCCAAGGCAGCCGGGGCCGTACTGGATGTGCGGGTCTTTGTCGAACCGGCGCCGGTGGTTCATTTATGGCAAGAAAAAGTCGACGACGCAGAGCATCAGCGCTATCTGCGTCGCTACCGCCGCTGGGAGGCTGAAGAACTCGATCGACTCAGCGATCTGGGGCTGGATGTGACGGTCAAAGCCGTCTTCACCACCCATCCGCTGCTGGATATTTTGAAGACGGTCGAGGACCTCAAGCCCGACCTGTTGATCAAGGATGTAACCCTTGAGCCCGTGCTCAAGCGAGTGTTCATCACCCCGCTTGATTGTCATTTGTTGCGTGAATGCCCAATCCCCGTGCATCTGGTCAATCACGTCCGTTACAGCTTGCCGCACCGAATCGTCGCGGCAGTGGACCCGTTCGATCCGTCGACACAAATCAGCGGTTTGAACGACACCATCATTCAGACCGCCAACGCTATGGCCCTGCAATGCGATGCTCCGTTACACCTGCTATTCGCCTATGATTTATCGCCCGCTTTCAACAGCGACGCGCCACTGGCCGGGGGCGGTTGGGGCGTGGATCTCAGCGAAGAGCTACGTCAATCCTTGCACCAGGCGTTTGTTACATTGGCAGAGCGCTACGGGGTGCCACCGGAGCGACGGCATTTCGTCATGGGACTGCCGGTGCCGGCGATCAGTGAGTTTGTCGAGCAATACCTGGCCGACGTCGTGGTGATGGGCACTGCGCATCGGGTGGGGCTCGACCGGTTGATCGGTAGCAACACAGAGCGAGCACTGTACTCTGTGCCGGGCAGCATTCTGGTGGTCAGGTCGCGTGTCAGGTAATGAGCGCTATCGCGCCGTTGAACTGACCTGTGCGCAACAGCGCCAGCCAGAACCATGGCACGCATGAAAATTCTCCAGGCAGCAGGTGTCAGCGGAGGTGACGATGGCAGCCCACGATCAGTTTCTTGAGCCCGTCCATGTTCTGGATGTGGACGTCGCGGCCGTTTATTTCCACCAGTCCCTGGTCACGCAGGTGCGCTATGCCCCGACAGATGGTTTCAAGGCGCAGGCCCAGGTAAGAGCCGATTTCCTCCCGACGCATTTTCAGCACAAAACTGCTGGACGAGTAACCGCGCGTATTCAAACGCTGCGACAAATTCAAAAGAAAAGCGGCCAGGCGTTCATCCGAGTTCATGTTACCCAGCATCATCAGCATGTCGTGATCGCGAACGATTTCCCGGCTGAGGATTTTGTTCAGGTTGTGCTGCAATGACGGCAGTTCTCGGGCAAGTTTTTCCAGGTGAGCAAAGTGGACGGGGCAGACCTCGCTATCCTCCAACGCAACCGCATTACAAGCATGCAGGTCGGTACTGATGGCATCTAGACCAAGTATTTCACCGGGGATCTGGAACCCCGTGACTTGCTCGCGACCATCGACCGAAAGCACGCTGGTCTTGAACGAACCGATTCGCACGGCATAAAGCGAACGCAACGGATCGCCTGTGCGGTAGAGTGCTGCGCCTTTTTTGACCTTCAATCGTTGAACGATCAGTGTGTCCAGACGTTTGATTTCCAGACCGGTCAGGCCAAGCGGCAGGCACAACTCCAACACGCTGCAGTTGGAACATGCAGACTTGAGGTTTTGACTTTGAAACGGCCTGGCTTCAGACATGATCTAAATGCCCCCGTATGGATGGGATAAGCATAGGTAGTACCCACCCAAATCACCCTTTGTTTCAAAGTAATGTGGACGTAACAGACGAGCGGGTGAAAACCCCGTTCCGTCGATTGGTTCCCATGCGCCATTGGGCCCATACGCAGTCTTTGAGATTTGATGTAAATCAAGTCATGAGCGCTTCAGACTCTCAGAATCGAGGAAAAACCTACTGGTTACCTGATCCTCTGGCGGAGAAGTTCATGAGCGATTTCCTGAGTGCCGAGCAACTGCAGGGGCATGACGTGCAAACTGAACCGGCCATGGACATTGGTGGTGAATCGCTGGCGTCTACACAGAGGCGGCCTGCGTCGAGTATCCACACCACTGGAGATTTATCATGAGCCAGTATCAAAGCCTGTTACTGATCATCAACCCGGCCTTGCGCCATTCTCCAGCCATGAATCGTGCGGCAGCGCTGGCCAAGACCAGCGGCGCGAGTTTGCATATCGCGGCGCTAATCCCCTCGTTCAAATGGTTATCGCTGCTTGAAGACGGCGATCGAGAACTGGCTCGGGAGCGTTACCTGCAGGACCATCGCCACTGGTTCAAGGCTCAGGCCGAGAATTTGCGTGGCAGAGGGATCGAGGTAACCACCGAGGTGGCTTGGGCTGAGGACATCAAGCAGGACATCATTGATCACGTCACGGACATGCAGCCCGACTTGTTGATCAAGGAGGTTCAGCATGAGTCCGTGCTCAAACGGGCCTTCTTCACCCCGTTGGACTGGCATTTGTTGCGTCACTGTCCGGTGCCGGTCTATCTGGTGGGCGGGAGCTGCTACGTTTTGCCCCGCAAGGTTGTAGCCGCGGTCGAGGTATCGGATATCGAGTCTGTCGACAACGAACTGAATGACCGAATCATCAAGCAGGCTTGCAGTCTTGCCATGCAGTGCAATGCCGAATTGCATTTGCTGTACGCCTGCGATATCTCGGCCGCTTATCTTGCGGACATGGGCGGCCTGACACTTGCTGACCTTACCAAAGCGCTTCGCAGAGACCTGGAAAAGTCTTTCCTTGAGTTGGCAGGCCGGTTCGGGGTGCCCTCCGATCGTCGACATTTCATTGAGGGACATCCGGTCACGGTGTTGAGTGAGTTTGCTAATGAACACAACGTGGATGTGATCGTGATGGGCAGAGTCCAGTCCCATGGTGTGGACAAGCTTTTGGGCAGCACGACCGAGCATATTCTGTATCAGGTGCCATGCTGCGTTCTGGCGGTCTAGATCGAGTCTGTACCAGACTTGATGGCACACCGTCAGTTCGACAGTTGAGTCTGATACGAGTCAGAAAGGGGATTAGTTGCGCTTCCAGTACTTTTGCATTTCCAGAAACAGGAAGGATGCGGTCCATGTGATGAGCACCAGCCCGGTAAGGGCTTGTAGACCGGTCAAGTATTTGAGGTTGCCCACAGGCGAAATATCGCCGAAGCCGATCGTCGTGTACGTCGTAAAAGAAAAGTAAACGCAGTCCATCAGCGTACCGTCGAAGTTGCCCGTCAGGCTGCCCCATCTCCCGGAGTGCACCATCAGGTAATAGACCAGTGCAAAGCACCAGACCTCTATCGCGTGGGCCAGGAGGGCGCCGAATACTCCAACTACGATTCTGAAGCGGCTCCACAGCTTGAGCCGGGGTAGCCAATCATTCAGGCGTAACAGACATTCATAGTGGATCACTACGGTGATGATGACCACCAGCGTATTGATCAGCGTGACTGCCAGCATGGCAAATCTCCAGCGAAAAGGGAGGCGGTGAATCAGAGTACTTCTACGCCTGGGAGCCGGAAAATCGTTGAGCTGAATCAACAAGGGTTTTAGTAATCGAAAGCCAGTCGTTGCGTTAACGATAGCTGCTGATTAGTTGATAAAAGTCAGGTCCCCCACGGCATAACGCCAAATAATCGAACTACAGCTCTCCAGTCGCAACAAATCGACGGGACGATTATGAGGACGTACTTGTTCGTTGTATTGCCGGATATTTTGCTGGCTGCAGTCACGAGCCCGCTCGAAGTAAATCCAAGTAACAAGCGTTTGACCCAAGGCCCCGACAGGAAGGCGGGTTTGCACTCAGGCAGGCAGGTTTCAGGGCGAGGTATGTGATGCTCAAACTCAAACGCATTCTATTGATAGCCCCCAGCGAAATGACCCTGACCCCGGCGTTTGAGCGTGCGCATGCCTTGGCTTGTGCAACCGGTGCCTTATTGCACATTGTCGCGTTCGATTATGTCCAGGCACTGGCGGTAGCCGGTCTGCTTGACCACGATGCGATGGCCCAGGCACGAGAAGGTTATCTGCAGGTGCACCGTCATTGGCTGGAGCAGCAGGCCCGGTTTCAACGATGCGGTGGCCGGCAGGTGACCACCGAAGTGGTCTGGGCCAAGTCGAGTCTGACAAACCTGCTTGAGTACGTGAATGACTTTCTTCCGGACCTGGTAATCAAGGACACCCATTATGTGCCGGCACTTGACCGTGCCTTTCACCGGCCTGTGGACTGGCGACTGCTACGCGAGTGTCCGACCCACCTGCACCTGGTTACCAGCGCCAAAAATCCCAAACCATTGAAAATTCTAGCGGCGATCGATCTGTCCCATCTGGAAGAGCTGACCCGGGGATTAAATGACCGAATACTCGATCTGGCATCTACTCTGGCGGCCAGCTGCGGCGCCGCGCTGCACTTACTTAACGTCAGTCGTTGGTCAGAGATGAGCGATGCGCCGATGAGTGTGCCAACGGGCAGTCTTGATGACAGTTTGAGGGACGCGATTGAAGATGCCCAACAAGAGGCTTTCGATGTGCTTGCCGAGCGCTATTGCATCAACAATACACGCCGACACTCACTGACGGGCGTCCCCCACAAGGTCATCGGACTTTTCGCTCAACAGAATGCCTTTGACATGGTGGTGCTGGGCACGGTTTATCACCATGGGCCTGACCGGTTTATCGGCGATACCGCCGAGAGCGTGTTAAACCGGGCACCGTGCAGTTTGATGATCGTCAAACCCTTCCCCCCGCCCGATTGAACGGGGCGCCCTACGATGAAACCACCTATTATATTGCTGCAATCAGTGCATTAATGTCCTGCAATCGACCCGTCTTGTTCATCAGGAGATCAGTTCTCACACTGAGGCCACTCATTTGATAACGGCTTTTGACTGAAGGAGAAATGACCATGGTATCTGCGATCCGGTTTAACCAGTTCGGCAACCCTGAAGTACTGAACCTGGAGACACTGAGCGAACAAACGCCAGGCCAAGGCGAGGTCTGGCTTGAGCAAGAGGCTGTAGGTGTCAACTTTCTCGACGTTACCCAGCGCAAGGGCGCGGTGCCCATTGCGTTGCCATCTGGACTTGGGCTGGAAGGCGCTGGGCGTGTCGCAGCTGTGGGGGCGGGTGTCAGCAACGTGCGAGTAGGGGATCGCGTGGCCTATGCCACCGGCCCTATCGGTTCCTATGCTTCGGCCCGGCTTTATCCGGCAGAGCGGCTGGTCAAAATTCCGGATTCGCTGTCATTTGACGATGCCTCAGCCGTCATGTTCAAGGGCATCACTGCACAGTACCTTTTGAAAGCCACCTATCCTGTGGGGCCCGATACAACCATGCTCCTCTACGGTGTGGCTGGAGGGTTGGGGGAAATCATGGTGCCGTGGGCCAGACACTTGGGGGCCACTGTGATCGGCGTGGTTTCAAAGCAGGCCAGTGTCGAGAAAGCTCAGGCGTCGGGATGCGATGAAGTCCTGGTGTTCGATGCTGACAGCCTGGCTTGCGAGGTCGCTCGAATCACCAAAGGTAAAATGGTCGACGTCGTCTATGACCCAATAGGGCGTGTTTCTTTCCAGGCATCCCTGGATAGCTTGCGACCACGAGGTCTGATGGTATCGTTTGGCGCTTCATCGGGTGCGCCGTCAGCCGTGGAGTTGTCGACACTCAATGCCAAAGGCTCGCTGTTCCTGACACGTCCTTCGTTGGCAGCCCATACGGCGAGTGCCTCTGAGTACCAGGAACGAGCGCAGGATGTGTTGGCCGCCATAGGTGCGGGTATTATCAAACCTCGGGTCCGGGCAAGCTACTCTCTGGCGGACGCAGCATTGGCGCATGCTGACCTGGAGTCGGGGCGTTCATCGGGGGCGATCATTCTAAAACCATGAATCTTGATGTTCTGAATAATCAGCACAGTGACGAAATCGCTGCGTTTCTGGCCGTGGCCTCGCAAGGTTCATTTGTCGGGGCTGGGCGGCTATTGCAGCGACATCCTACAGTCGTCTCAAAGCGACTCGCCGCAATGGAAAGGCGCCTTGGCGTTCGGCTCGTGGAGCGCTCCACCCGGCAGGTTCGAATTACTGAAACAGGTGCCAGGCTGGAGCAGCGCCTTCGCTCAGCCATCGAATTGATGAATGAAGCGCAGCAGCAAGCGTCTGAGGGCGCCAGCGAAATCCGCGGTACTTTGCGGCTTGCATTGCCAGCAGCCATGGGACGGCGTTGGCTTGGCCCGATGCTGCCGGAGTTTCTCAAGGCTCATCCGCATGTCTCGATCCTTGCAGACTATAGCGAGCGTCTGGTCGACATCATTGATGAAGGTTTTGACGCGGCGATCCGAATCGGAGAATTGGAAGACAACCGGTTGATAGCCAAAAAACTAAGTGACCATCGCCGGATACTGTGTGCCTCGCCTGCTTACATCAGACAGCACGGCATGCCCGAAACGCCACAGGATCTGATCAGGCACAATTGCCTTCGCTTCAGTGGCCTTGTGTCTTTTCCCCAGTGGAGACTCCATCGCGGCAATGAGCTGCAGACGGTTTCTCCCAAAGGAAACCTGACGGCCAATGACAGCGAATCATTACTGGCAGCGGCCCGCGCCGATGCGGGAATACTGGGGGCCGGTGACTGGTTGATGAGTCGTGATATTGCTGCCGGGAGGCTGTTGCATGTCCTTCCTGACTGGCAATTGGACACCGCCGGTGGGGTCTACCTGGTCAGGCCATCGGCCAAGTTTCCGGGCGCCGTGGTCGTCGCGTTCAAACAATGGATCGAGTCAAAGTTTACCCCCGCGCCCCCATGGGCCATTTGACCGAGGCTGCCTCAGCACGTGAATGCCCTCTACCCTCGACAACAGTTGAAGGCATGTCATGGACGTTCATGGCAAGACGTAGCAGCAATGCACCCGCAAAGGGGAGGCTGCCTCAGGGTTTTGTAGATGTTGAGCGCTGGTCTCTCAACACGGTGCTTGCGTCGTCAGAAGTCGAAGAACACCGTTTCCGATTCGCCTTGAAGGTGGATATCGAAGCGGTAGGCCAGCTTCCCATCAACCGTGCAGCGCCTGGCAATCAGGGATTCACGCCGATGTGGCTGTTCGATCAGATTCAATACGGGGTCCACTGCATTCGCCTCGGATTCGTCGTCGAAATACAGTCGCGTCTGCAGGTGAATGTTGATGCCCCGGGCGAACAGCGACACATTGATATGCGCTGCCATGGGCACACCCGAGGCATTTTTCACCAGGCCAGGCTTGACGGTTTCGATCGTCCATTCACCGACATCGGTAGTGGCGGTACGACCAAAGCAGTTGAAGGGTTTTTCCAGATCGAAACCGCTGTCGTAGTGGCCTTGGTGATTGGCCTGCCAGAGTTCCAGAAACGCGTCGCGAATCAAGTGGCCGTTACCGTCATAAACGTGACCCATCAATAGAATGTGCTCACCAGGCGCGCCAGGTTTTGCCATCACATTCCAGATTTCCTGTTCCCGCGGCGGGTTGCCGGCCGCCTCCAGTGCCAATCCGATATGGACATAGGGACCGGCTGTTTGCGACGGGGTTTCAGGCAGAAGTTGAACGGGCATATGCAGGCCTCCTCAGCAGTTTTCGAAGTGGGTCTTGCGCTGGCCGCGCAGGACGATATCAAAGCGATAAGCCAGGCAATCCATAGGATTGGCCATGCTCATGTCGAGCCTGGCGATCAGGCTCTGTACCGCTTCCGGATTGGCGATCGACTTGACGAACGGGCACATGGGGATCAGCGGATCGCCTTCGAAATACAGCTGGGTAATCAGGCGCGTGGCAATGGACGGGCCACTGATGGAGACATGGATATGGGCCGGTCGCCAGTCGTTGGGACCGTTGCGCCATGGGTAGGGACCGGGCTTGACCGTACGGAAGCTGTAGTTGCCATCGCGGTCAGTCAAGGCACGGCCGACGCCGCCGAAATTCGGATCAAGAGGGGCCAGGTAACTGTCTTTTTTATGCCGGTAACGACCACCCGCATTGGCTTGCCACATTTCCACCAAAGTATGTGGGATCGGCTTGCCGTACTGATCACAAACCCGGCCCGCGACGATGATGCGTTCGCCGATGGGCAGGCCGCCGTGATTGAAATTCAGCAGCAGGTCGTTATCGTGCTGGCCCATCTTCAGATGGGAAAAATCCGGGCCGCTGGTTTCCGAGACAGACTGGGGAATGCTCACCAATGCCTGGCGGGGGGAGCGCAGGATCGAAGTCTTGTAGTCAGGTGTCAGGGCTTTGGGATGCCAATTACGGTCACGAATGGCGAAGCGGCTCTCGTGCGCATCAGACATGTCGATTTTCCTATTGTTATGGTTGGTCAGAGGCAAGCGCTGCGATGGCAGCGACTTGCAGCCCAGTCTCCTCTTGTGCGACCCAACCCAAAATTGAAAAAACCGACTTAATACATGTCCAAATGGTTATGGATATTTCCCTTCGCTATATTCTTGCCCGACCTCGCGCAATGCCTCCACGCACCACTGGGCCGCAGGTGTCACCGGCAACACAGGATTTGTGCAGAGCCCCACGGAACCACCGGCTTCACGCATCCCCAGTTCCACCAACTCACCTAGCTTCAAGTCCTGTCTGACCGCGTCAAAAGGCGCGACCCAGATTGCCTGGCTGCATTGTATGTAGCGCCGGCTCAGGGCAACCGACAGGGTTTCCAGGCGTTGGCGCGAGGGGGTGATCCCGTGCTGCACAAACAGGCTGTCGGCGAATTTGCGGATCGTCGTCCCCGCCAGCGGAAGTACCACTGGATAGTCTTCGAGGTTTTTATGCCCCAGTGGATCAGTCAGCACTGGATGGCCGTTACGTACCACCAGGGTCATGGATTCGCTGTAAAGGTGCTCGAACGTCAAGCCGTGAATCGATGGGCTATCGGTCATTCTGCCGACCACCAGGTCCAGCTCGCCGACACGCAGTTGGGACAGCAGGTAGGCGCTCGGCCCGGTCACGACACTGACCGCCAAGGCGGGATGCCGGTCGTGTAAACGGCAGACAACCTCAGGCACCAACAGGCTTTCGACGGTGGATAGCACGCCGAGCCGTACGGCAATCGGCTCATGTACACCGGAGCGCAAACTGTTGACCCCTTCACGCAGCGATTGCACGCTCGGTCCCGCATATCGCAAAAAGGCCACCCCGGCCTCGGTCAGCGTCGAGCCCTTTTTGCTCCGCTCGAACAGCTTGGCAGCCAGCAGGGATTCCAGTTCCTTGAGGGTTTTCGAAAGCGCCGGCTGGCTGATTGCCAACTTGTCGCAGGCACGTGCCAGGCTACCCTGGCGCGCCACCTCGAGAAAACACACCAGATGACGGAATTTGATTCGGGTATCGATGTTCAATCTGCTGCTCCGCCTTCGTGGTGTGGCATTCATTAATCCTGGTGACCGATGCGGGCAAACGGTAGCTATCGGTCGACATTCGGCAGTTCGCATCCCGGGATCAGTCGTCCCAGTTTGACGGCCTGCTGATAAAGCACCTGCATGAGCTGCGTGGCGGATTCGCCAAGCGGCTCGAACCGCGAGTAGACAAAGCTGATATCGAAATGAATCGCCTCAACCAGCGGTACGACGATCAGCCCGCTGTCCTGGGCCACGAACTCATCGATGATGGTCAGTCCCATGCCTTGCTTGACCAGGGCGACCGCTTCGTTGGCATTGGTGAAATTCAGCATGGAGCACAGGTTCAGGCCCTGGCGTTCGATCTCGTCGGCCAGCAACCGGCCAAAAGGCATGTCGGGGCGAAACAGCAACAACGGCTGGTCGACAAGTTCGTGCAGTGACAATGCAGCTCGCCGGGCAAAGGGGTGATCAGCCGGCATCACGCAGACCATGCGTGCGCGCATGAAGGCCAGCGAGTGCAGGTGGTCATGGATCAGCGGCAGTGCCGAAACAGCCAGGTCGACCTTCTTCGAGAGTATCTGGTTGGGCATGTCGCCCATCAGCGTGGTTTGCCATTCAATGTTCAGCGATGGCAATTCCCGCTTGAGTCGGGCCAGGGCGAACGGGATGACCACCGTCGACAGCGAAGCACTGCAACAGATGCGCAGCTGACGGTGGGGGCCGTTGGCGAGGGCCAACGCACACTCATTAACCGCCAGCGCGGCCTGGTAGACACGCTCGACTTCCCGGTAAAGGGTCACGGCTTCTGCGGTGGGCACCAGGCGATTGTTGATGCGCTGGAACAGGCGGTAGACCAGCCGACTCTCGATATAGGCGATCAGCTTGCTGACTGCCGGCTGCGACACGTAGAGCATTTTTGCCGCACCGCTGATCGAGCCGGTCAGCATCACCGCCCGGAACACTTCCATGTGTCGCAGCTTGAACACCATCGTGTTGGCGTCGGGGCCTTCGCCGTAGGGCATGGGTCATTAACCTTTGGTTATTGTTCGAGCGATCTGTGTATGAGCGCTATTGATCGCCTGGTCGTATCTTCACTGCAACGGCATCGCCCACCGCGGCGAACAATAACAAAGATCAGTGAGCAAGCGCAGTGACGCTTGGTGGGAGCAGCCTTGAGCATCTACGACGAACCCAAGATCGATTGCCATAACCACCTGTTTGATCCCGTGCGGTTTGCCTATCGTGCCGACACGGTTTACGCACCCGCCGGGCAGGAGGTCGCGACCCTGGAGCAGTTCGGTCGGGTCATGGGCGCCTATGGTGTGCAACACGCTTTGCTGGTGGGGCCGAGCAGTGGCTACCGCACGGACAATCGTTGCCTGCTGCATGCGCTGGCGCAAAGCGAGGGCCGCTTCAAGGGGATTGCAGTTGTCGACCACGACACGCCCCTGGATGAGCTGGCAGCGCTCAAGGAACAGGGTGTGGTGGGGATTGCGTTCAATCCGGCGCTGGAAGGCGTGGAGGTCATGAGTGACGCGGCCGGGCTTTTCGGGCGGCTCGCCGAACTGGACCTGTTCGCCCAGATCCAGGTTCAGGGCAATCAACTGGTCGAGTTGCTGGGCTTGATCGAATCGACTGCGCCGCGGCTGCTCATCGACCACTGTGGCCGTCCCGACGTCCGTGCAGGCGTCGGCCAGCCGGGGTTCCAGGCGCTACTGGGTCTGGCCGGGAGCGGCCGGGCCTGGGTGAAAATCTCCGGCATGCAGAAGTTCGCCGCCCACGATCATCTCGATGAGCAAGCCGGTGCCTACGTGCAGGCGCTGCTCCAGGCCTTTGGCCCGGATGCGTGCGTGTGGGGTTCGGACTGGCCGTTCATTCGCGAGCAATCGCGCGTGGACTACGGGCCGCTGCTCAAGCTGGCTGAGCGATTGATGCCCGATTTCAGTGAAAGGAAAAAGGTGATGTGGGACACGCCACTGCGACTGTTCGGTTTTGGCGAGCGTTGAACCGGCCCTGGGCAGCAGTGCTGCCAGAAATACTCCGATAAAAACAAGGAACAAAACCATGACGACCGACAATAGATTTGCGGCGGCAACGCTCGCCTGTCCGGCGGCGCAAACCGCCAGAACCCGTACCCGATTCATGATCCTGGCGCTAATTTCCGGTGGCACCATGATCAACTACCTGGATCGCAGCGTCATGGGCATCGCCGCCCCCAGCATCAGTGCCGACCTGGGCCTGAACGCCGTCATGATGGGGCTCATCTTTTCTGCATTTTCCTGGACCTACGCAGCCGCGCAGATTCCCGGCGGCATCCTGATCGACCGGCTGGGCACCAAGTTCACCTATTGGCTGGCGCTGACGTTATGGTCGCTGTTCACCGGCCTGCAAGGTTTTGCCCAGGGCTTTCTCTCGTTACTGGGCTTTCGCCTGCTGGTCGGTGCCAGCGAAGCGCCGTGCTTTCCCACCAACAGTCGGGTGGTCGCGACTTGGTTCCCGCAGAGCGAGCGTGCACGGGCGACCGGCATCTATACCTTCGCTGAATACGTCGGTCTGGCGTTTCTCACGCCGCTGCTGTTCTGGGTGCTGCATGCCCATGGCTGGCGTGTGCTGCTGATGGCGGTGGGCATCCTGGGTGTGCTCTATGGCCTGGTGTGGTGGCGCAAGTACCACGAACCCCATGAGTCGACCACGGCCAATCAGGCCGAGCTGGATTACATCGCCGAAGGCGGCGGGGTGATCGATGGCGGCCAGAAAGCCACGCGGTTTTCCTGGTCGCAGATTCCGGCACTGCTCAAGCATCGCAACATGCTGGGGATCTGCCTGGGGCAGTTCGCCTGTAACTCGACCAACGTGTTCTTCCTGACCTGGTTCCCCACTTATCTGGTCACTGAGCGGCACATGCCCTGGCTCAAGGTGGGTTGGGTGGCGGTGCTGCCGTTCATTGCGGCTTCCCTGGGTACCCTGGCCGGCGGCTGGTTGTCGGACGCCTTGCTGCGCCGCGGCTACTCGTTGAATGTCGCGCGCAAGTTGCCGGTGATCGCAGGCCTTTTGACCGCATCGGTGATCGTGCTGGCCAATTACGTGGACTCCGACGCACTGGTGATCGCCATTCTGTGCGTGGCCTATTTCGCCCAGGGCATGTCGGCGCTAGCCTGGATGATCGTCTCCGATATCGCCCCCAAAGGCTTGCTCGGCTTGAGCGGTGGTGTGTTCAACCTGTTCGCCAATGCGGCCGGCATCGTGACCCCGTTGACCATCGGCGTGATTGTCACGACCACAGGTTCGTTCGTCTGGGCCCTGGCTTTCGTGTCCTCGATCACCGTCCTGGGGGCGCTGTGTTACCTGTTCATGGTGCGCGACCTGCGTCGCCTGCCCGAAATCCAATCCGTTCAACAAGGAGCACTTTGATGACTCGATACCTTGAAGGCCAGACGGCCATCGTTACCGGCGGCATGCGTGGCATCGGCCTGGGCATTGCGCGGCGCTTGCACACTGCTGGCGCGCAGATCGTCATCTGGGACCTGGCGGTCGATGGCTGGGACAGCGTCGCCAACGGCTTTGAGCCGGTGATGCGTCAAGCCGTCAATGTCGCCTCGCTGGGGTCCGTGGAGGCGGCTTTCGGCGAGGTTATTGCCCAGCAGGGACGGGTCGATATCCTGGTCAACAATGCCGGTATCAACGGGCCGGTTGCTCCTTCCTGGGAATACCCGCCAGCCGCCTGGGACCAGGTCATCGCCATCGACCTGACGGGTGTGTTCTATTGCTGCCGCACGGCCATCCCGCACATGCGCGAGCGCGGCTACGGGCGCATCGTTAACGTTGCCTCGATGGCCGGCAAGGACGGCGTGCAATACATCAGCGGTTATTCGGCGGCAAAGGCCGGTGTCATTGCGTTTACCAAGGCGGCGGCCAAGGAGTTGGCCCAGGACGGCGTGCTGCTCAATTGCATTGCTCCGGCCATGGTGGAAACCGGGCTGATGGCGGAAATGACCCCCGAGCACATTGCCGCGAGCAAGGCCAAGATACCCATGGGGCGTTTCCTGCAAATCGAGGAGATCGCCAACATGGTGACCTGGATCGCCGGGCCCGAGTGCAGCTTCACCACAGGCTTTGTGTTCGACCTCAGCGGCGGGAGGGCAACCTATTGAGAGGCCTGGGTGTCGCGCACCTCACCGCGTTGGAGCTGGCGCCCGATGCACTGGTACGAGAGGCGGCGCGCGCGGGTTTCAGTTCGGTCGGCCTGCGCCTGCACCCGGCCATGGCGGGTGGCATCGCTTACTCGCTGGCGCCGGGCAGCCAGGCGCTGCGGCAGTTGAAGACCACGCTCGATAGCGAAGGTGTGGTGGTCAACGAGATCGAATTCGTCGAGCTGACACCGCGAGTGGACGTCGCCGGGTTTGCGTCGCTGCTGGAGTCCGGGGCGCAACTGGGGGCGCGTTGCCTCACTGTGTCGGGCGACGATCCGGAGCAATGCCGGCTCACGGATAATTTCGCTGCCGTGTGCGAGTTGGCAGCCGGATATGGCCTGCGTGTGGATCTGGAATTCATGCGCTGGCGGCACATTGGCAACCTGCAACAGGCCGTCGCGTTGATCGCGGCGGCGGGGCAGGCCAACGGCGGCGTGCTGCTGGATGCGTTGCACCTGTTCCGCTCCAGCGGCAATGCCGCTGCCGTGGCTCAACTGGATCAGCGTTACATCCATGGCGTGCAGTGGTGCGATGCGCTGGCGCTGGCGCCCACGGGGGAGGGCATCATCCGCGAAGCCCGCGAGGGTCGCCTGCCGCCCGGTCAGGGGCAGTTGCCCTTGGCCGGGTTGCTCAATGTCCTGCCACCTCAGGTGCACTGGAGCGTGGAAATCCCATGCCCCGCGACATGCGCACCTGAGCGGTTGGCTCAAGCTTTCACGATCACCCGGGCCTGGTTGGCCAGCCATTCGTTGCCGTGAGCGTGCATATTCTGCTGATTCTTGGTACTACCTCGCATCCTCTCTCGAAGCACCGTTTCTGGCCGATTGCTGCCTCTGGCTAGGGGCAACAGTCGACCCAGGTTGTGTGAAAACGTTTTGGAGTGAGTTTGACACTCAGAACCGCAACGGAAATCGCATTCCTACGCAAATTTTAGGTCTGGCTGACCAGCCAAACGCTGACAGATTTTACGTAGCAACGCAGACTTCAAAACGGGGCATGCGCTTTCACACAGCCTGGACCCATAGCTGCCGGTCAGCACCGGAAGAAAACGGCCAGCAGCGGCTACGGTTCAGCATGTTTCACCGGCACCATTCGGTGACGCTTCGCCGCCCAGACGACCCCACCCACCAACAACACGATTGACGTCACCTCCATCAAGCCAGGCACCCGCTGGCTGAACAGAAAACCGTATACACAGGCAAACAGCGTTTCGAACACGATCATCTGGCCACTCAACGACGTGGCCATTCGACGCGAGCAGGCATTCCACAGCCCATTGGCAACCCACGAACCACAGAGTGCCAGGAACAGGCAGACCCACAGCAAAGCTATCCAGCGGCTGTTTTCAACCTGAGCGGGTACCAGGTTCGGGAACAGTATCAAGGCAGCGATGCCGAACACGACCGCCACGACGCCCGTCACGATGCCCAACAGCGTCGACCATTCGCTGCTGTTGAAATGGCTCTGTTTGAGGTAACGGGCATTATGGGTGGCGTACCACGACCAGCAGACCACGCCGCTGACCCCGCAGGCCAGGCCCAGCAACTGGGAAGACAGCGAGGTACTCGCTGCCCGCGCGCCTGAGTGTTCGAGACTGACCGATACGATGCCCAGGAATACCAGTAACAGGGGCAGCTTGAGCTTTGTCAGGGGTAGGGACCCTGCATCGCCACGCCCCAGAAAGGTAATGGCAACCGGCATCATGCCGTTGATGAGGGCGGCGGCAGTCACCCCGCTCAGTTGTACGGAAGCGCCCAGCAGCGCGTAGTTCAGGATGTTTCCGGTTAATGAAAGACGAAGCAACATCAATGCATCGCGGCGCGTCAACTGTGAGAGCAGGCGGGATGCAATCGGTAAAGCCACGAGGAGCGAGATCAGCCCGTACATTGCAAACCGCACACTGCTGATCAGCACGGCATTGAATTCCGGCAGCAACGAAGGGGCGATAATCACCCCTCCCCAGATGGCACCCGCCAAAATCGCAAATACAATCCCACTGTTCATCATCTCGGCTCTGACAGGCTATTTAGCGGCATTCTAGCCATGGTATATAAGCGCCACCTGCGATAAAAAGTTGGCCACCCATTCCCAGCCGGAATGTCGTGCGGCAATCACCCGCTCAGGAGAACCCTCATTAACCGTTACCTGCGCACCTTGCCCCCATTAGAAACCCTGATCACATTTGAGGCCGTGGGACGACACGCCAGTTTCACGGGTGCCGCAGGCGAACTGTTTCTTACCCAGAGCGCCGTGAGCAAACAGATGCGCCAGCTTGAGGACTGCATGGGCGTCCCGCTCTTCGAGCGCAAACCAAGGGGTGTCAAGTTGACCAGCGCAGGAGATGAGCTGTTGATGACGGTCAACGTGCTCCTCACCACGATGTACCAAAGCGTCACGCGGATTCGCAATGTCCATCAGTCCAACGCCGTCTCGGTGCTGGCGACCCATGCCCTGGCCCAGTTCTGGCTGTTCCCGAAACTGATCGAATTCAACAAGGCATACCCCGATATCGCCGTGCACGTTCACGCGATCAACGAGTTCGATGAGGCCAGCCTCAATGATTTCGACGTGGGCATTCTCTATGGTTCTGGCGAATGGCCCTCGCTGGACAGCGATTTCCTGCTGCCGGAAATCGTCTATGCCGTGGCTCATCCTTCACTGGATGTCTCGGGGATCAAGACCCTGGAACAACTGGCGCAGGCCAACCTGGTGCAGATCGACACTTGCGCCTGGCAGTGTCTGGACTGGCATCAATGGTTCGGCCACTTTGGCATCGACTACATACCGCGGGACAAAGCCCCGGTCTTCAACCAGCTGACGTTGGCTTATCGGGCCGTTCAGCAAGGCATGGGCATCGGCCTGGCCTGGACGTTCATGGCTGATGAAGCGCTGGCCAAGGGAGAATTGCAGCGGGTTACGCCTTTCGAATGCGTGACGGGCAATGGCGAATTCCTGGTGTCGCTCAAGCATCGCAAGCGTTCTGCCTCTGCCGAGATATTTCGGCAGTGGCTCCTGGGATCAATGGGCGACTGACCAGCCAAAGCGAGCGGTCACAGGTGTCACTCAGTGCAGGTTAATCATGCGTAGGCTTCGCACGCCTTCAGCCCATCTTATCCAGCCAATGCGACATCAACAGGGCGAGCTTTTCAGGCTGCTCCAAGGGAATCATGTGGCCTGATTCTTCCACCACTTCCACGCTGGCTCCCGGGATCGCGTCACGCAGCTCCTGTGCCTCTTCAGGCAATCTCAGTTTGTCCTGTGCACCGGCAATGATCAGGGTCGGGCAATGGATATTGCAGGACGAGATGTCATCCCTGATCAACAGGGATTGTCTGGCAAATACTTCGTGGCCCATTCGCTCACCCATTTCACGAATACGGCCGATCAACGCTTTGTCGTTTGCCCGTTGTGGGTGCACCGATTGGGTAATCGAGACCGAACTCAAGCCACGAAATTGCCCTTGTGCAGATGCCTTCACTGCGGCGTGCTTGAGTTGCTGTTGCCCTGGCGTGTCCGGGCGCAATGATGTCGCAATCAACACCAGGCCCGCCACACGGTCAGGAAACTGTTGTACCAATGACCTTGCGACATAGCCGCCCAATGAAAAGCCGATCAGGAAAAACCTTGAAGGTGCGCCGGCAGCAATGTTCTGAGCAATCTCAGCGATCGTTTGTCCATGGAGCAGGTTCGCCCGATGGACCTTTCGATTTGATGGCAGTTGTTGAACCACCTCGTCCCAAAGCGATTCGTCGAGCATGAAGCCGGGAATCAGTACCAATGGCAGAGCACTTTCAGAGGACATATTTATCATCCCCTGGGACGTGAGTCGGTCCATCGCAGAGTGGGTCGCGCAAGGCTCCTGCAACATGTGCGTACAGCGCATCTACAGCGCGTGAGCCTGTCGAGTCTCGGCTTCGGGTCAACACGACTTCCGCCACCGGCAATTCTGGCAGACCGTGCCGAGTATCCAGCACCTTAAGGTACGCCGGCAGACTGCAACGAGTTACCACGGCCACCGCCAGGCCACTTTCCATCGCCGCCAATTGGCCGCTCACATTGGGGCTGTTGTAGACCACTCGGTACTCGCGCCCCAAGCCCGAGATAGCGGCAAGTATTGCCGAGCGCAATCGTTCGCTGAGCCCGTGCACGGCGATTGGCAGCGGGCTGCGCTTCCAGGTTTCATGTTGCTCGGCGCCGCCCCATACCAACGCTTCCCTGAACAGCAGTTCGCCCCGTGAAGGGCCGTCGCGGGTGACCAGGGCAAGGTCGACCTGGCCGCGGTCGACCTTTGTCCAGAGGCTTGCAGAGTCTTCGCAGACCAATGTGACCTCGACCTCGCCGAAGCGGGTCATAAAGCTGCGTAGGGCGGGCATCAGGTAAGTCAGGGCATAGTCATCCGGAGCACCCAGAGTCACGCGCCCGGAGACCGCGCCCCCGTGCATCGCATCAACCATCGTCGAGTGGGCTTCGAGCAGCTTGCGGGCATGGCCGAGGAGGTCATACCCGGCAGGGGTCAACGTCAGTTGCCTCGGCTCGCGCTTGAACAGCGGCCGACCGAGGCTGTCTTCCAGCTTCTTCAACTGCATGCTCACCGCGGACTGGGACCGGGCGACCTGACGCGCCGCCGCGGTCATGGAACCGGTATCCACGACTGCCAAAAACGTGCGTAACCAATCGATCTGCAAATCCTTGGAATGAATCATAGTGTCTAAGCATTCGATAATCGAATGCCTTGTATAACAGATATTCGCTTTTCTGGGTGATGGATGGACATTCACACTTGTCGCCACAACGACAGCAATAGCGATGCAGTGAGAAGCCGCCAATGACCCACCCATACACGAGAAGCGAGATCCTGCGAGGGGCGAGGGATGCTCTCCCGGTCATGTTCGCGGTCGCCCCCTATGCCATGGTCCTCGGTGCGCAAGCCTCCCAGGTAGGCCTGTCACTGGTTGAAGTGGGGGCCATGACCGGCCTCAACTTCGCCGGCGGTTCGGAGTTCGCCGCCATCAAGCTTTGGGCTGCGGTGCCACCGATGCTGACGATTGTGCTCATCACCCTGCTGATAAACAGCCGCCATATCGTCATGGGCGCAGCGCTGGCGCCTTATCTCCAGCACTTGCCCAAACGCAAGGTGATCCCGGCCTTGTTCTTCATGGCGGACGAGGGCTGGGCGATCTGCTATGCCGACACCATGCGGCGGTCTCTGGCACAGCAGCAAACGGCCTTCAGCTGGCCCTACTACTGGGGTGCTTGCTTGCCTTTCTACCCGGTCTGGGTCGGTTTTGCCTTGATTGGCGCAGCAATCGGACCTGCGCTAGGCAACATCGAAGCCTATGGCTTTGCCATGGCGTTCCCGGCGGTCTTCATCGTGCTGCTCAGGGGCATGTGGAAAGGCTCGCGGTTGGCCTGTTCCTGGTTGATCAGTCTGCTCGTCGCGATCCTGGTCTACCTTACGGTGCCCGGCGCCTGGTTCGTGTTTGCCGGCGTCATTGCCGGGATGCTGTTCACTTACCTTCGGGCGATAGAGTCATGATCAGCATGGCGGCTTTGCTGACGATTGTGGGCATGGCGTCAGCCACCTATGCGACACGCCTGGCGGGTTATCTGCTGCTGCGCAAACGCAAACTCGGGCCGCGTGCCCGCGCGGTAATGGAGGCCGCACCGGGGTGCGTGCTGATCTCGGTGATCGCTCCACACTTCGTCTCGCCTCATCCTGAAGAGTTGCTCGCATTGGGCATCACGCTGGTTGCCGCGTGGCGCTTGCCGATGCTGTTCACTGTCGCGATTGCTGTGGGGTCGCTGGCGGGGCTCCGGTTGCTCCTGTAGGTGATGAGTAATTTGCATCATCAGGCAACGAAGCCTTCGGTATTATGCCCTCAATTTTCTACGAGCCTGGAACCATGGACCCGAACACTATGCTGGCTTTTACCCTGGTCGCCGCGATTGCCATCGCCAGCCCGGGGCCTGCGACATTAATGGCGATCAACAACAGCCTCGCCCATGGCCAACGCAGCGCAATGTGGTCCTCGCTGGGCAATGCCAGTGGTCTGTTCTGCCTGTCGGCGGCTGCGATGCTGGGGTTGGGGGCGCTGCTTGCCAGTTCCGAAGGGTTGTTCAACATGGTAAAGATCGTCGGCGCCGGTTATCTGTTCTACCTGGGGGTGAGGCAGCTACTCAACAAGACGCCGCTGCTGGCTGATGACATTCAGGAGGGGCAGAGCCTGCGGCCCACACGACTAAAACTGTACAGGTCGGCGTTTTTTACCGCGCTCTCCAACCCCAAGGCGACTCTGTTTTTTACGGCGTTATTCCCGCAGTTCATCGACCAAGGCGCAGCCCTGTTCCCACAATTTCTGATCCTGACCGCGATTTTCATGGCGCTCTCAGTGTCGTCGTTGAGCCTGTATGCCGCGCTGGCTTCGCGCGCCAAGGGCGTGCTGGTACGACCCGAGCTGTCCCGCTGGGTAAGTCGGGTGGTGGGGGTAACGTTCATCGGATTTGGTGCTGCGATTCTCGCTATACGTAGGCAGACAGCCTAAGACATGAGTGTTGATGAATGACCTGGCTTCTGGCCGACTGCCGCCTGTCGTGAGGGGCTGCAATCGACCAGAGGCAGACGGACTTGCCGTCCTGTCGGTAGTGACTGGGTGTTGCTATCGAACCTGAGCTTTCGCCGGGATCACCCACAACCCCAGAAAAGTCAGAACAGCAAAGCCGCTTCCCATCAGGAAGGTAGCTTGGTAGCCGACCGTATCCCACAGCGCCCCCGCGATGACACTAGCCAACAGCAAGGCTAACCCAGTCAGCAGATTGAACATGCCAAATGCCGTCCCGCGCAGTTCAGCCGGCGCGCAATCGGCGATCAGGGCGGCGAATGTCCCTTGGGTAAACCCCATGTGCAGCCCCCATAGAACGACACCGACGACCAGGCCGGCGATACCCGGCGCGAACGCCAGCGTCAGATCGGCAGCAATCAGAAATATCAGACCTGCGCCGAGTACCGTCACGCGGCTGACACGATCAGACAATGCCCCGGCGGGATAGGCTGACAGCGAGTACGCCACTCCCATGAGGACAAGTACCGCTGGCGCCCACATCGGCGCCAGCCCAACGGCCTGGCCGCGCAGGATCAGAAAGGCTTCGCTGAAGCGCGCCAGGGTGAACACCGCAGCGACACCCGCCACCCACCAGTAGCCGGCGCCCAGTCGGGCCAATTCCCGCCGGCTCAAGGGCGTACGCACCCTTTGCGTCCCTTGTACCTGTTTGGGCTCATGAACGAACAAAAGCAAAACCGCGACGGCGAGGAAGGCCGGGATGACGGCGACCCAGAACACAGTCTTGAAGTGGTTCGCGGTCAGCCACATCAAACCAATCGCCAGCAACGGTCCCAGGAATGCACCAACGGTATCCAGAGTCTGACGCAGGCCGAAAGCCGCCCCCCGTATCGCAGGTGGCGTGATGTCGGCCACTAATGCATCACGCGGGGCGCCGCGAATCCCTTTGCCGATACGGTCGATAAAGCGCGCCCCGGTCAGCCAGTCCAGCGAGCCTGCCAAAGGAAAGATCGGTTTGGACAGCGCCCCCAACCCATAACCCAGCGCCGCAAGCAGTTTGCGCTTGCCCAATCGATCACTGAGTGCCCCGGAGAATACCTTGGTGATCGAGGCCGTTGCCTCGGCTATTCCTTCGATGAGACCCACTGCCAGGACGGAGGTACCCAGTACTGTCACCATGTAGAGCGGCAACAATGCATGGATCATCTCTGAGGAGATGTCCATCAGCATCGAGACGAAGCCTAGCGCCCAGATGCCGCCAGGCATGGTGCGCCAGACACTGCCGGTTGACGCCTTCCGGATTGGCGCAGCCGTTGAAGCACCGCCCGACTTGTCAGTGGTTTTCATCATGAGCCTCGACAACCTGTTTGGCATAGGCATCTGAAAGCGCTTCGCAATCCTTTAACCGCGTCGCGGCTAGCCGACTCCTATGAAGGCGGGAGTGAGAAAAGCTGAAAGCTGCGCAAGGCAGCCTTCAGCTATAAACCCTGTATACCGGGCAATAGTGACGCAGAGCGGAACGCCTACCAGATTGGTAAGGTGTAGCTGACGATCAAACGGTTTTCATCCAGATCGCTGCCAAAGTTGGTCGAACGCACAGTCGCGTTGCGCCATTTCACCCCGACGTTTTTCAGCGGGCCGCTTTGCACGACGTAACCGATGTCGGTATCACGCTCCCATTCCTTGCCCTCTGGCCGGTTATTGCCCAGGTCAATGTTGTCGCCGTTGATGTAGCGGGTCATGAAGGTCAGGCCAGGCACCCCGATGGCCGCGAAGTTGTAGTCGTAGCGAACCTGCCAGGACTTTTCGTCCTTGCTGGCGAAGTCGCCGATCTGCACGAAGTTCACCAGGAACGCGTCGGCGCCGTTAACGTAAGCATAACCAGTGTCACCGCTCATGCCTTGATAGCCCAGGCCAAACGCGTGCCCGCCGACGTTATAGGTGAACATCGCACCGAACGCATTGTTGTCCACATTGCTGCCGCCATCGTCTGTAGAACGGGCGAAGCGCAGATCCGTCTTCAGCGACTGGCCCGTCGTGACCGGCAACATGTAGGTCAGGTTGACCAGGTGTTGACTGTAGAAGTTGTCGAGATGCCCATAGCTGTAGGCTGTAGCGAGATTGCTGGTCCATTTGTAATTCAGGCTGGCGAAATCGAATGTGTCGCTGGCGGCATTTTGCGTTGTGATGCCTTTGGCGCCAGTCCGGGTGATGCTCATGTCTTCGTAATTCGAGGAGTCGCGCTGATTGACCTGCGTCAGTCGCCCGGCATCCACCGTCAGGCCTTCAATCTCCAGCGACGTCAGCTGACCTCCCTCGAACGTTTGTGGCAGCAGCCGTGAATCGTTGGCCAATATCGTCGGCAGTTTAGGCATCAGCGTGCCGAGTTTCAGCGCACTCCTGGAAGCGCGTAGTTTGGCGGTAAGGCCAAGTTCGCCATACTCGTCCTGGGAACCATTGCGGGGGTTGCTATGGCGTTTGAGCAGGCCGGAACCCGCGCGATCAGGGCTGGAATCGAGCTTGACGCCTTCAAGGCCCAGGGCATCGAAACCCACGCCAATCAAACCTTCGGTGTATCCCGATTCATAGCGCAGCAGGAAACCCTGCGCCCACTCTTCTTGTTTGGATTGCGCGGCATTGGTTTGGCGAAAGTCACGGTTGAAGTAGAAGTTGCGCAGTTCAAGGCTGGCCTTGCTGTCCTTGATAAAGTCAGCAGCGGCCGGGGCTGAAAGGCTGATGACGCCTCCAGTGAGCAGGATTCGGGTAGCGAGAATGCGGGTGTTGCGGTCCATGGTGAAGCTCCTTTGTTTTTATTTTTGGAATCATGGGTCTGTCACCGGGCGGCTGGGGCTCGATGTCCAGGGGCCGTGCAGGTGTGAAGCAGCCCTCGCCAGCGGGGCGAGGGTTACTGGAAAAAAAACGCCAACGCCCAAAGAGAGGAGTTTTTTGACGCGGCGTCGGCTCAATCGTCAGAACTGTTCCGCGCTCAGGCCATACAACGAGGCACTGCCGGCCCGAACGGATTGTTCCAGGCTCAAAATGCGTGGTAGCAAGCGTTGGATGTAAAAGTCGGCGGTGGCGATTTTCGCGTCGTAGAAATCTTCGTCTTCGCCGCGTTTTTGCCCGGCAACCTGAGCCATGCGCGCCCAGAGCCAGGCGTAGGCGACGTAACCGAACAGGTGCAAATACTCCACCGAGGCTGCGCCGACTTCGTTGCGGTTGGTTGTCGCCCTGTCGTTTAGCCAGTCGCTGATGTCCTCCAGCCGCTGCACGGCATCGAGCAGCTGTGCGGCATAGGGGGCATCGGGCTGAGTGGCAAAACGGCGAATCTCGCCGGTGAATTGGCGAAGCACGACGCCTTTATCGGCGAGCACTTTGCGTCCGAGCAGGTCCAATGCCTGGATGCCATTGGCGCCTTCGTAGATCTGTGCAATGCGCACATCACGGACCAATTGTTCCTGGCCCCATTCGCGGATGTAGCCATGGCCGCCGAAAACCTGCTGGCCATTGATGCAGCTTTCCAGGCCAGTGTCGGTAAAAAACGCCTTGGCCACCGGCGTCAGCAGCGCAACCAGGTTCTGTGCTCTGTCGCGCTCGCAGGCATCGCAGGAAAACTTCGCCAGGTCCAGTTGTTGCCCGACATAACTGGCGAACGCGCGGCCGCCCTCGGTCATGGCTTTCATGCCGAGCAGCATACGCCGCACATCCGGGTGAACGATGATCGGGTCGGCCAGTTTGTCCGGGGCCACGGCACCGGTGGGTGCCCGACTTTGAAGGCGTTCGCGAGCGTAGGCGACGGCGCTCTGGTAAGACGCCTCGGCGCAGCCGATGCCCTGAATGCCGATGGACAGGCGTTCGTAGTTCATCATGGTGAACATCGCCGCCAAGCCTTTGTTCTCCTCACCGACCAGCCAGCCACTGGCGCCGTCGAAGTTCATCACGCAGGTGGCCGAGGCCTTGATGCCCATCTTGTGTTCGATCGAGCCGCAACTCACGGCGTTGGCAGCGCCGAGGGAGCCGTCGGCATTGACCAACACTTTAGGTACGACAAACAGCGAAATTCCTTTCGGACCAGCAGGCGCATTCGGCAGTTTGGCCAGTACCAGATGCACGATGTTCTCGGTCAGGTCCTGGTCGCCGCCAGTGATGAAAATCTTGCTGCCGGTGATCTTGTAGCTGCCGTCAGCCTCAGGTTCGGCGCGGGTGCGGATGAGCCCGAGGTCGGTGCCGGCATGGGCCTCGGTCAGGCACATGGAGCCGGCCCAACGGCCTTCATACATCGGTGGCAGATAGAGGTTTTTCAAGGTGTCGCTGGCGTGGGCGTCCAGCGCCAGGCAGGCACCGGAACTCAATGCCGAATACAGCGCAAAACTTGAATTGGCGCCGTAGAGCATCTCTTCGAATTGCACGGCGAGCATTTTCGGCATGCCCATGCCACCGAACCCGGGGTTGCCGGACAGTCCCACCCAACCGCCTTCGATGTAGGTAGCGTAAGCCTGTTTGAAACCGATGGGGGTGCTGACTCGCCCCTCATGCCACTGCGCGCCTTCTTCGTCGCCGCTGCGATTGAGAGGCGCAATCAGGTGCGAGGTGACTTTAACCGCCTCCTCAAGAATGGCGTCCGCCGTATCGGTGTCGATGCTGTCGGCCAGGGCCGGCAAGCGCGCCCACATGGCCGGGGCATCGAACACTTCGTGCAGCACAAAGCGCATGTCGCGCAGCGGGGCTTTGAATTGGGGCATAAGGTAAACCTCGTTGGGACGGTTGTGTCACGGGCACAGCGCCGCACAGGCGGGCGGTGCCCCTTCAGTCAATGGCTGGAAGCGGCGGCAGCGCCGAGGCCGGTCTGAGCGCGAACGAATTGATCGGCGTAGGCGTCACGCTCCTTGTCGGCGCGTTCACTGCGGTCGAGTCTGGACACCACGATGATCACCAGGAAGGCCAGCGGCATGGAGAACAGCGCCGGATGGTCGTACGGGAAGATCGCTTGCGCATGACCAAGCACGGTCACCCAGACCGGTGGCGACAGGATCACCAGTGCCAGCGCGCAGATCAGTCCGGCAAAACCGCCGAGGATCGCGCCTTTGGTCGTCAGGCCTTTCCAGTACATGGCCATGATCAGCACCGGGAAGTTGGTCGAAGCAGCGATGCCGAACGTCAGGCCCACCAGAATGGCGACGTTCATCTTCTCGAACACAATACCCAGCACAATCGCGATGATGCCCAGGCCCACAGTGGCCATGCGGGTCACGCGCATTTCCTGCTTCTCGTTGGCGGTGCCTTTCTTGTACACGGTGGCGTAAAGGTCATGGGAGATCGCCGAAGCACCGGCCAGCGCCAGGCCGGACACCACCGCAAGGATGGTTGCGAACGCTACTGCGGCGAGGAAACCGAAGAACAGATTGCCGCCGACAGCTTTGGCCAGGTGCATGGCAACCATGTTGCCGCCGCCAATCAAGGCACCGCCGACTTCGCCATTGACGTAGTACTGCGGATCGGTGCCGATGATCACCATTGAGACAAAACCCAAGGTGCAGACCACGAGGAAGAAGAAACCGATGAAACCGGTGGCGTAGAACACCGACTTTCGGGCTTCCTTTGCGCTCGGCACGGTGAAGAAACGCATCAGGATGTGCGGCAGTCCGGCAATCCCGAACACCAGGCCCAGCGACATCGACACGGTGTTTATCGGGTTGGCGAGCAGAGAGCCCGGGCCCATGATGTTCCAGCCGCTGGCGTGAACACTGACGGCTTTTTCGGCCAGGGTTTCATAGCTGAAACCGAACTGCGACATGGCCATGACCGCGAGGGTGGTGCCGCCGACGAGCAGCAGCACAGCCTTGATGATCTGGACCCAGGTGGTGGCGATCATTCCGCCGAAGATCACGTAGATCAGCATCAGCGCGCCAACGATCATCACCGCGACCGGGTAGTCGAGGCCGAACAGCAATTTGATCAGTTGGCCGGCACCGACCATCTGCACGATCAGGTAGCAGCACACTACCGTCAGCGAGCCGAAGGCTGCGAAGATCCGTACCTTGTTCTGGTCCAGGCGATAGGAAACGATGTCGGCGAAGGTATAGCGTCCGAGGTTGCGCAGACGCTCGGCCATCAGGAAGGTAATGATGGGCCAGCCAACGAAGAAGCCGATGGTATAGATGAAACCATCGTAACCCTTGGCGAATACCAGGCTGGAAAGCCCCAGCAGGGTGGCTGCGGACATGTAGTCGCCGGCAATCGCCAGGCCATTCTGAAACCCGGTGATACCACCGCCCGCCGTGTAAAAGTCCGAGGTGGATTTGGTTTGGCGCGCGGCCCACCAAGTGATGGCCAGCGTGCCGAGGACGAACACGAAGAACATGCCGATCGCATTCAGGTTCAGTGGTTGCTTTTCCACCGCGCCCATCGTCGGCGCGGCGAGTGCAATGGAGGCTGGCAGCAGACCGGTAGCGGCGAGGATCAGTTTACGCAACAGAGTCATCACTTGCTCTCCTCGATAATGGCTGCGCCCAGGGCGTCAAAACGGGTATTGGCGCTGTAGACATACCAACCGGTCAGTAACCAGGAAAACACGATGATTGCCGCGCCCACCGGCATGCCCAAGGTCAACATCCGATGTTCGCCCAGTGGTGCATGCAGCCACTGCGGGGCAAACGCCACCACCAGCATGAACAGGTAATAGGTGCCCAATACAACGGCGCTCAACGACCAGGCCAGGCGTGAACGGCTGCTCACCAGTTGAAGGAATTTCGGATTGCTCCGAATGCGTTCGCAACGTTGGGTATCGGTTGAATGGATGTCGGTCATTGGTAGCTCCACATTGTTTTTGTTGTCGTTGTGTAGGGGCAGGGCACTGCTGAATTCGGCCTGCACGAACCCGCAGCAGCAGGGCAAAGACCTGCTGCTTGATGGTTGCAATGTCAGATGGGGTTAGAGCGCCTTGGCCCGGTCGCGCAACACGTACTTCTGGATCTTGCCTGTGGAAGTCTTCGGCAAGAGCGTGAAAACCACTGTTCGCGGTACCTTGAATCCGGCCAGATGCTCACGGCAGAAACTGATGATGTCGGCCTCGCGAACGTCCTGGTGATCAGCCTTCAAGGTGATGAAGGCGCAGGGCGTTTCGCCCCATTTCTCATCGGGGCGAGCGACCACGGCTGCTTCCAGCACACCCGGGTGGCGATAGAGCACGCCTTCGAGTTCGATGGTGGAAATGTTCTCTCCGCCCGAGATGATGATGTCCTTGAGCCGGTCCTTGATTTCGACGTAACCGTCGGGATGCCAGACGGCCAGGTCACCGGTGTGGAACCAGCCGCCCTCGAACGCTTCGGCAGTGGCGGTCGGGTTCTTCAGGTAGCCCTTCATGACAGTGTTGCCGCGCAGGAAGATCTCACCGATGGTCTGGCCGTCACGCGGGGTTGGTTCCAGCGTTGTGCAATCGCCGACCATCACGCCTTCCAGAGTCGGGTAGCGCACGCCCTGTCGCGACTTGATTTGCGCCCGCTCCTCCAGAGAAAACTCATCCCATTCGGCGTGCCACGCGCAGACCGTCACCGGGCCATAGGTTTCGGTCAGGCCAAACACGTGAGTGACCTTGATGCCCATCTCTTCGACGGCACCGATCACTTTGGCCGGTGGCGCAGCGCCCGCGACCAGGGCGTTGACCGGGTGATCGATGGCCGCTTTCGCTGATTCGGGCATGTTCACCAGTGCATTGAGCACGATCGGCGCACCGCACAGGTGAGTGACCTGATGCTCGCGGATCAGCGTGAGGATTTTCTGTGGATCGACCCGGCGCAGGAAAACGTGCACACCCGCCAGGGCGGTGATGGTCCATGGGTAGCACCAGCCATTGCAATGGAACATCGGCAGGGTCCAGAGGTACACCGGATGGTTGCCTATGGCCCAGGTCATCTGGTTGCCCAATGCGCTCAGGTAAGCGCCGCGATGGTGGTAGACCACGCCCTTGGGGTTGCCGGTGGTGCCTGACGTGTAATTCAGCGAAATGGCTTGCCACTCGTCGACCGGCCATTGCCAGTCGAATGCCGGGTCGCCTTCGGCCAACAACGCTTCGTAGTCCAGGTCGCTCGCGGCCTGGCCTTCACCGTATTCCGGGTCATTGACGTCGATCACCAGAGGCGGGTGATCGAGCATGCCAAGCGCCGCCTGGATCACATCATGGAACTCGCGGTCGGTAATCAACACCTTGGCCTCGCCATGCTGCAGCATGAAGGCGATCGCCTCGGCATCGAGGCGCACGTTGAGCGGGTTGAGCACGGCGCCGATCATCGGCACACCGAAATGCACTTCAAGCATCTCGGGAATGTTGGGCAGCATCACCGCGACCGTGTCGTCCTTGCCGATACCGCGACCGGCCAGCGCCGAGGCCAGACGTCGGCAACGGGTGTAGGTCTGCGCCCAGGTGCGACGAATCGAACCGTGGATAACGGCGGGGTGGTTCGGATAAGTGCTGGCGGTGCGCTCGATGAAGCTGAGCGGAGACAAGGCTATGTGGTTGACAGCCGAAGGGCCTAGGCCCTGGTCATAGATAGACATGTACGGGTACTCGATGGCTGATTGTTAGCTCTATGGTTGACCTCGCCGAGGTCACCTTCAAAGTCCGGATTACCTTATATAACATTCTGCCGCGAGTATGGAAGTACAACCTACGAAGTATAGTATATATACTATATTTGATTCTTTTGACTCCAAATCACCGCCGCCAGGCCTCCAAGGCTGGTATATGCTTGGTTTCCCTGACGAAGTGGACCCGCAATGACCCTGACTCCCGTTCGATTGCACAGTTGGTTGCGCCTGCAGCGCGAGGGCGTGTCTCTGGCCGCCCGGGCCGATGCGTTGTGTCGGGCGCTGCAGGATTGCCCCGAGGTGCAGCGGGCGGTTTACCTGAGTTGGCAACCCAATGCGCGGATCTACAGCCATGAGGGCGCCGCCCAGCATTTTCCGCCGGGACTTGGCGCCCCGGCGCTGGCCAGCGACCAGTTGCTCTTCGAGCATCTGGTGGAGGCAGGGCGCCTGGACCTGGCTCAAGTCCGTCAACTCGATTGCTGGTTGTCCGGCCGGTTGCGGCGGGCCGCGATCAGTCATGGCCAGGTATTCGATCTGGCCTTGCAGACGGGGCAGCCGGGGTTGTTGCTGGTGCAGGTGTGCGAGGGCGTGAGTCTCGATTGGCTGGGCTGGGTTCAGGATTTGCTGACGACGCTGCTGAGCAGCGTCAACGGCATGCTGCGTGGTTCGCCGCTGCTGGGCCACGACCCACAACCGAGCCTGCTGCTCGATGCACAAGGTCGACCGCTGGAGTTCAACGCGGCACTGATGGCGCTGCTCGCCGAGAAGTCGCTGACCGATGTGTTGGGTTTTTTACCGGTCAATCATCGGGTGCTGGTGCGTGCCTGCCTGGACCAGCAACGCGCCGTCGAAGGCGTCGAGGCTCAGTTTGAAGCGCAGATCCTGATCTGGACGTTCATCCCCGATCCCCAGGACAACCGAGTGCTCGCCCGTTGCCGCGACGCCACGGCCCAAGTGCTGGCGGAGCGTGAGGCGGCCACCGCACGGCGGCTGTACCGGCTGATCATCGAAAACACGACCGACCTGATTTCCCGCCACACGCCGGATGGGCACGTTATCGATGCGTCACCGGCATCCTGGACCTTGCTCGGTTACTGGCCCGAAGAGTTGCGCGGGAAATTGGCCCAGGGCCTGTTTCATGGCCAGGATCTGGCCGGTCTGGTGCAGCGCGCGCGTGATGCGCTGGAGCAGGATGGCTATCACACCATGACTTATCGCATCCGCCATCGCGACGGCCATTACCTGTGGTTCGAAACTGCCAGCCGGGCGATCCGGGAAACCTACACCGGGGCTGTGGTCGAAGTCGTCAGCGTATCCCGGGACATCACCGCCCGAGTGCAGGCCGAGGAGAACAAGCGACGCCTGGCCGAAGTGGTCGAGGCCAACATCGATCCGGTGTTGTTCATCGCCCCCGAGGGCCAGGTCACTTACCTCAATCCAGCCGCGCGCCGCATCCTCGGGATTGATGAGCAACAACCCATGCCGGCCCTGGCCGCGTTGTTCGCCAGCGGCGACCTTGCGCGCCTGCAACGCGATGGCTGGCGGAGCGCTGAGCGCGACGGTGTCTGGAGCACCGATGCGCGGTTGCAACCACCGGGTGGCGGTACATCCGTGCCGGTGTCGCTGGTACTGTTGGCGCACCGTTCCGCCGGCGGCGAGCGTTATTACTCATTGGTCGCGCGCGACATGACCGAGCGCGAGCTGCGGGAAGTGCAACAGCGCCGTCATCAGGACGAACTGGCACACACCGCGCGGCTGGTCACCCTCGGTGAACTGGCCTCGGGGATCGCCCACGAAATCAATCAGCCGCTGGCTGCCGTGGTCAATTATGCGAATGCGAGCCAGCGCTATTTGCAGGCGCTGGATTCCAATCCCCAGGCCGCTGCAAGGGTGACGCAAGGCCTGGAACGCATTACCCATCACGCCACCCACGCCTCCGAAGTGATCCGGCGGTTACGCTCCTTTTTGCGCAAGGGACAGCGGCGCATGCAGGCGTTGAGCTTGACCGACGTTGCCCGCGAAGCCGTGCGTTTGTGTGCCTGGGAGGCGAGTAATTGCCAAGTGACAATCGAGGATCGACTGCCGGATAATCTGCCACCCGTTTATGCCGACCGCGTATTGCTGGAACAGGTGCTGCTCAATCTGTTGCGCAATGCCATCGACGCCAACCGTGAACAACATCCCGGGCTACCTTCGCTGATCGTGATGACCGTGGAGCAGGGCGGTGGCGCCTGCGTGGAAATCCGTGTGCGAGACCAGGGGCCGGGCGTCAGCGAGCCGGAACTGGAACAGATATTTACCCCGTTCTACACCAGCAAGGCCGATGGCCTGGGGCTCGGTCTGTCCATGAGTCGCAGCATTATCGAAGGTTTCGGTGGCGAATTGAATGCCCGGCGCCAGCCTGTCGGGCTGCTGATGTGTTGCCGCCTGCCGCTTGCCGGCCCAACAAAACAACAACAATAGGAATCAGGTAATGGCAGGTGTAACGGAGCAGGTTGTGTACGTGGTCGATGATGACCAGGGCATGCTCGAATCGACGGTCTGGTTATTGGAGTCGGTCGGGCTCAAGGCCTTGCCGTTTACCAGTGGCGTCGCGTTCCTCGATGCCTGCGATGCAAGTCTCGATGCCTGCGTGCTGCTGGACGTGCGCATGCCCGGCATGGGCGGATTGAACGTGCAGGAAGAAATGCGCGTACGCCAACTGGACTTGCCGATCATCTTCGTCAGCGGGCACGCGGATGTGCCGATCGTGGTGCGCGCGTTCAAGGCCGGTGCCCATGATTTTATCGAGAAACCCTACAACGAGCAGCTGTTGCTGGACAGCGTGCAACAGGCACTCAGCAACTGTGCAGCCAACCGCTCGGGCAACCGGGGCCATGACGCCTTGCAGACGCGCTTGCTGAGCATGACCCCGCGCGAGCGCGATGTCATGTTGCCGCTGGTGCAGGGATACACCACCCGCGAAATCGCGGAGCAACTGGGCGTGAGCGCAAAAACCGTTGATCTGTATCGCGCGCGCGTCATGAAACGCATGCAGGCCAACACGCTGCCGGACCTGGTGGGCATGGCCATCGCGTCGCAGATGGTCGACCCGCTGAAGTTGCGTTGATTCCTCGCTCCTTATATTTCCAATGTTGCCGGCTACTTCGTCATGGTCCTCGCGGCTTGACGGTCACTGGCCCAGGCTGCCAGTGGCGCCAGGCCGCAATCAGCAAGAAGCGTGTGTTGGATTTCTTTCACTACTTGATTGAGTTTGCCTTCAAGGTATCTACGAAACCCAAGGCGATTCAGCATGTAGTTGGCGAAGGAAACATCTCTAGAACAGCAGGATCAACACCAGGTCTGGAATACCGCGAATCAAGGTGGTGTAACTTTCTCCGAGCATGGCCAGCCATTTGAGCGGTGACAATCGCAAGGCCGCTAAATAGCCGCCCTCGGAAAACACTAAACTACGAAACACCTGCGGAACGATTCAGCCAATCTGTTGCGTCGACCGGTTGAATCCACAGGCAGCTGCCATTCAGTTGAGACGGCTATCGACTCTATGCAAATTCGGCTTGAAGCAGGCGCTCTTGCAGTGCGCCGATTTGACGGGTGTAGAAACGGTTGAAACGGCGAACGGGCGCAACGCCCCTTCGGCATTCAATGCCCGCGGCTGTTGCGGATCAACTCATAGGCTCGACGTACCAGGGGATTGACGGTATTGGACCGAATCCACAGGTGATAGGTGACGTCGGGCAGGCGCGGCAACCCGTCGTTTTCACCCAGCACCCGCATGTCCGGGCCGAGCATTTCCATGCTTCTGGGGGTGACGCCCAGACCTGCACGTGTCGCCGCCTTGATGCCGATCAGGTTCGAGGCGAGGTAAGCCTGGCGCCAGGCAATGTTCGCACGCTCCAGGGCTTCCAGGGCGTAGCGGCGGTAGATGCTTGGCTCATCCACCAGAATCAGCGGCAGGGGTTCGCCGGGGGTGTGGATGTAATCCGCCGAACAGATCCACCACACCGGTGAAGTGCGCAGGGCGAAGCCTTCGAGGTTCGGGTCTTCACGGGTAGAGATCACCATGTCGACCTTGCCACGGTGCAGATCGTCCATCAGGAAAGGGCTTCGGCCGACGTCGATTTCCAGGCGCAAACGCGGGGCCGAGCGAGCGATGTGACTGAGGATCGGTGGCAGGATGGTGTCGGCGATGTCATGGGGGGAGCCGATGCGCAGTACCCCGCTCAAGCTGCTTTCACGCAGGGAGGTCAAGGCATCGTCGTTGAGCGAGAGCATTTGCCGGGCGTGTCGCAGCAATTGCAAGCCGGGTTCAGTGAGGTGCTTTTGCCGTCCACGTTTCTCGAACAGGCTGACCCCGACCTGTTGCTCCAGGCGTTGCATGTGTTGCGTGACGGATGATTGCGTGCGTGCCAGTTGCACACCGGCCTCGGCGAAACTGTGGTGATCCACTACGGCAATGAAGGTGCGCAACAGTTCGAGATCGAGCGTCGACATGGCGTTTTTCCGAGGGTGTTTTTACATCAGCAGTGCAAACATTAATATCAGATAACGTTATGTGTTTGTAAGGCTTTAGCGATCTTTAGTAGCAAATAAGCCAGTAAATGCTGGGGTTGGTTGTCTGAGGCACGAGCTGATATACGGCAAGTTATAACGATATTAGATATCTGCATTTCCGTTACCTCAACGCGATACCTAGGATGCCCTCATACCGGATCGGGGGACGCCGATCATCCAATGGGGGGAAATCCATGTTGCTCAAGCACGCGCCTTTAAAACGATTGTTGCCCGTGATGTTAGGTTCCTTGATCTCGCTGGCCGTCAGTGCTGGCGCCCAGGCTGATGCAACCTTGGACAAGATCGAGCAACGGCATGTGATGGTGGTCGGTGTCCTGTTGTCGGGAGGTCCTTTTGGCGGGATTGATCCGGCCACACAGAAGCCGCGCGGCTTGAACGTCGAACTGGCTCAGGAGCTGGGGCGGCGGTTAGGCGCTGAAGTGGAACTGGTGCCGGTTTTACCCGCCAATCGCGTGCAGTTCTTGCAACAGGGCAAGGTCGATCTGCTGATCGCCAATATGGAATGGACCGCCGAACGCGGTGAAATCCTAGGGTTTGTGCCTACGCCGTTTTACCGGGTTGGCGGCACCGCCGCGGTACTCAAGGACAGCAAGATCAGCCGCTGGGAAGATCTCAAGGGCCAGCCGGTCTGCACCTCCCAGGGCAGCAGTTACGTCAAGCCGCTCACCGGGTTGGGCGCTGAAATCAAGGCCTTCAAGAGTTCGTCCGAGTCCTTGCTGGCGTTGCGCGGCAACAACTGTGTCGCGGCGGTGCATGACGCCACGCTGGTCAATCCGTTGATCGCCGACAGTGCCGAATGGCAGGGCTATCGAACGATCACACCGGAACTGAACCCGGCGCCTTCGGTGATCTGGACTCGTCGTGGTGAAAGCGACACCCAGGCCAGGCTCGACCCCATCGTCAAGGACCTGCACCGCAGCGGCTGGTTGATTGAAGCCCAGACCCGCAACCACATCACGCCTGCGTCACCGGCGCTGGTCGAATTGCAAAAGCAGTTCCAGGCCAATGGCGCCTGACGCCGGTTCTTCACTTCATCGTATCCAACAGGCCGCCGCATGAGGCGACGGCCGCTCAAGGCAGTCGTGCATGAATCGTCATTTTTCCGCTAAAGCCCTGACCTCGCAGTGCCTGGCCGGCGCCACCGCGACCGCGACTGACAGCGTCGCTGAAGCCGGACGCCGCATCGCTCGTGCCTGCGCGCAATTGCGGGGCACAGCATGAGTCACTGGCTGGAGCTTTTCGTCCACTGGGCCGCCGGGTTCGGCCTGAACTACAGCTTTCTCCTGGACACCTATCAGCGTGGATCCCTGGAACAGGGGGCCCTGACCACGGTGTGGTTGTGCCTGTTCACCATCGTCGGCAGTTTGCTCGCCGGTGTCGGCTTGGCGGCGATGCTGACGTCGGGCAAACCGTGGCTGGCGAAACCGGCACGGGTGTTCGTTGAGGTCACCCGCAACACGCCGACGCTGGTGCAGCTGTATTGTGCGTTCCTGGTGTTGAACATGTTGCTGACCCAGGCCGTCGGCGCGGCGAACCCGCTGACGCCGTTCGCCTGGGTGGTGATCGTGATCTCGCTACACAAGGGCGCGTTCCATGCCGAAGCCTTGCGCGCCGGCATCGAGGCCGTGCCGGCGGTGACGCTGGAAGCGGCCAGTTCGCTGGCATTGAGCAGTCGTCAGTTGTTGTGGAGCGTGCAACTGCCGCTGGCCCTGCGCTTCGCTCTGCCGTCGCTGATCAACAACCTGATCGACCTGGTGAAGATGACCGCCGTTGCCTCGGCCATTGCGGTCGGCGACATCACCTACGCATCGATCATGATCTGGACCCAGAGCGATAACGTGCTGGAACTGATGATTCTGATCCTGAGCTTTTTCGGTCTGCTGAGTTTTATCGTCAATTGTGTGGGGCGCTCTCTGGAAGCGCGCCTGAGGATGCCCGGCTATGGCCATTGAATCGTCCGTCCCCGCGCCGCAGGCCTGGCCGCGGCGGCATGTCGGCAAGTTGTTGCTGTTGATCTGCGCCGTGCCCTGGCTGTTGTGGCTTGCACCGCACAGCCCGGTGTTCAAGGCATTGCTGCAATGGTCGCCGGCCCTGGCCGCAGGCTTTGGCCAGAACATCCTGATCAGTCTGGTCGCGATCGCATTGGGTTCGCTGCTGGGGTTGCTGGTGGGTGCGCTGGCCTTGTCGCCGCTGCGTCTGCTGCGCTTGCCAGCACGGATCTGGGTCCAGGTTTTCCGCAATGCGCCGTGGCTGGTGCTGATCTATTTCACCACCTATGTGTTCCCGTTCGAGATCAGGATCGGCAGCGCCTATGTCTCGTTCCCCGGCTGGGTCAAGGTCACCCTCGGGTTGGCGTTGCCGGCGAGTGCCAACGTCGCGGAAATCTTCCGTGGCGCCATTGCTTCGATCCCGAGCACGCAGTGGGAAGCGGCCCGTTCGCTGGCGTTCAGCCGCGGACAGATTTTCCGCTCGATCATCCTGCCGCAGTGCTTCAAGCGCATGTTGCCGCCGTGGATGAACCTGTATGCGGTGATCACCATGGGCACGGCGCTGGCCTCTTTGGTGGGCGTGCATGACGTGATCGACACCGCGCAAATTGCCAGCAACACCGTGAACATGACCGGCTTCACTGTGGTGATCTACCTGAGCCTGCTGGTGCTGTTCTTCGCTTACTGCTACCCGATTTCCCGACTCACCCAACGCCTGGAGCGACGTTATGCCTTTTACTGAAACCGTCGCCGAGCCATTGGTCAGCCTGCGCGATCTGCACCTGTCGTTCGCCAGCAACCCGGTACTCAAAGGTATCAACCTTGACGTGCACCGTGGTCAGGCGGTGTCGATCATCGGCCCGTCCGGCTCCGGCAAGTCGACCATCCTGCGCTGCATCACCGGGCTGTTGCAGCCCCAGCGCGGCAGCATCCGCGTCGGCACCACCGAGGTTCACACACTGGTCCAGGAAGCCCAGCGCATCGAGTTGCGCAAGCGCGTGGGGTTTGTCTTTCAGCAGTACAACCTGTTCCCGCATCTGTCGGTGCTGGAGAACCTGGTGATTGCACCGCGCAAGGTGTTGGGGCGCAGCCGGGCCGAAGCCGAAAAAGACGCGCGTGCCTTGCTGGCCAAAGTGCGCATGGAGCACAAGGCCGATGCCTATCCGGGACAACTGTCCGGCGGCCAGCAGCAGCGCGTGGCGATTGCCCGGGCACTGGCGATGCGCCCGGAACTGATCCTGTTCGATGAAGTGACCTCGGCCCTTGACCCGGAAACCGTTGGCGAGGTGCTGACGGTGATCCGCGAGTTGACCGAAGAGGGCATGACCTGCGTGCTGGTCACCCACGAGATGCGTTTCGCCGAAGAGATCAGCGACATCGTCTACTTCACCGAAAACGGCGTGATCGTCGAGCACGGCAGCGCCGCACAGATTTTCCAGCATCCCACCAGCGAGCGCACCCGGGAATTCCTGCGCCATGCATTGGGTGATCCGGGGCGCCGTCCCGTCGTCGCCAACGACCCTTACCTGCTGACCAACCTGGGTCGCTACAGCCTGTCCGTCTAATACTGAGGAGCCTGTTCATGAGTACTGAAAACCGTGCCGTCGTCATCGAGGATTTCCTGAAGAAAATCCGTGTCATCAATCAACGCGGCGTCGACCGCGCCGCGCTGTCGGAAATTGTTGCCCTGCTCGAAGCACTGGCCGAGCGTCGTGACCTGTTCAATTTCGACGCGTTTCCCGCGCCAGTGCCGGGGCAGGGCAGCACAGCATTTCGCTACCGCCTGAATGACGACGGCGATACGCCAACGCTGTACCTGAACTCGCTGTTGCCAGGCAAAAGCACCATCCCTCACAACCACGAAACCTGGGCGATCATCAGTGCCGTCGAAGGCCAGGAGATCAACTACGTTTACCGCCGTGATGACGAAGGTCGCGAGCCGGGTTTCACCACCTTGCATCTGGAAAAGGAAGTGATCGTGCAACCCGGCACGTCGATCTCGTTTCTAGGCGAAGACCTGCATGGCATTCGCGTCGAGGGTGAGCAGGCGACCTTGCATTTCCATCTCTACGGTCTGCCGCTGGAGTCCCTCAACGGTCGCTACGGCGTCGAGGCCGACGGGCGCATTCTCAATTACAACGCCTCGCAAATGGCGCCATCAATCAAGGCCTACGCATGATCGATGCGAGGGTGAGCAGGACCTGACGGATTTCCCGCACATCCATGCCTGGCGCGAACGCCTCAAGGCGCGTCCGGCTGTTCAGCGCGCGTATGCGAAGGGCCGTGAAGTGGCGGCCAACGAGCGCTCTCTGGCGCTTCAATAATTCTCTTTCGAACAGGACTTCCATGAGCCAGACCGTAACCCCAGGGCAATTGCAGCAGTGGCTGTTCGACGGGCAGGAAATCGCCTTGTTTGATGTGCGCGAGCACGGCCAGTATGGCGAGGCCCATCTGTTTTTCGGGGTCAACCTGCCCTACAGCCAACTGGAGCTGGAGGTGCGGCGTCTGGCGCCGAATCTTCAGGTGCGGCTGGTGATCCATGACCAGAATGGCGGCGACGTCGCCTCGCGTTCCGCCGAGCGCCTTCAAGCGCTGGGGTACAGTCGCGTGCACGTACTGGAGGGCGGTGCCGATGGCTGGCAGGCCGCTGGTTTTCAGCTGTTTGCCGGTGTGCATGTACCGTCCAAGGCGTTTGGCGAGTTGGTCGAAGAGGTCAGTCACACGCCGCATGTCACCGCACAGCAACTGGCCGAATGGCAAACCCGGGGCGAGCCTTTGGTGGTGCTCGACGGCCGCCCGTTCGATGAATACCGCAAGATGACCATTCCCGGTTCCGTGTGCTGCCCGAACGGTGAGTTGGGGTATCGCATCCATGACCTGGTGCCAGACGAAAAAACACCGGTCGTGGTCAATTGCGCCGGGCGAACCCGCAGCATCATCGGCGCGCAAACGCTGATCAACCTGGGTTTGAAAAACCCGATCTACGCGTTGGAAAACGGAACCCAGGGCTGGTACCTGGAAGATTTTCCGCTGGAGCACGGCAGCTCCCGTCGTTATGCCGATGCCGTGTCCGATGCACCCTTGGCCGCGCAGCGACTGGCGGCTGCCAGACTGGGGGAGCGTTGCGGTGTGAAAACGGTTGCAGCTGCCCAGGTCGAGCAGTGGGCCAACGATGCCGGGCGCAGCCTGTTTCTGTGCGACGTGCGCACCGCTGAAGAGTTCGCTGCCGGCAGCCTGCCCGGCGCACAACACACACCGGGCGGGCAGTTGATTCAATCCACTGATCTGTATATCGGCGTGCGCCGGGCGCGGCTGGTGCTGATCGACAGCGATGGCGTGCGTGCGCCCATTGTCGCCAGTTGGCTGCGCCAGTTGGGGCACGAGGCGTATGTACTGGCAGGTGGCGTCAGCAGCGGTCTGGCGTTGTCCGCAGGTGAAGTGATCGCCCACGACCTGTTGCCATCGATCACGGCGCGGGCGCTGGCCGATGCGTTGAAGGATGACGCCGTTGTGCTGGTCGACTTGCGCCCGAGCATGGCCTATCGCAAGGGACACATCAGCGGCTCGCGTTGGTCGATCCGCTCGCTGTTGGCGACGCATGTCGCGGATGAGCAGCGGCCTCTGGTGCTGATGGCCGACGATCCGCGGCTGGCCGCGCTGGTTGCCCGGGAACTGCCTGAAGCCCAGCGCACGGGCATCCGATGGCTGGACGGCGGACTCGCGGCGTGGCACGCAGAGGGCCTTGGCGTGCAGGAAAGTCCGGACTCGCCAGCCGATGATCAATGCATCGATTTTCTGTTTTTTACCCATGACCGCCACACCGGCAACAAGGATGCGGCGCGTCAGTATCTGGCCTGGGAAATCGGCTTGCTGGCGCAGATGAGTGACGACGAACTCGCCAGTCTCAAACCGCTGCAACCTCAAACTCGTGTGGGCGCACGGGTACGCACTCGTCTGGTGCATGCCGCGCGCACCGAGCCAGGGGGTGGCGGTCGGTCAGTCAACGTACCCGTCACCCGTTTGAGCACTGTGCTGTTCGACAACCTGGCGCAAATGCGCGACGCTCGAGCCCGCCGTGATCACGAGCGTGTGCTGAGTTACGGTGCCCGTGGCAACCCGACGGCGTTCGCCCTCGAAGACCTGGTCACTGAACTGGAGGGGGGGTATCGCACGCGGTTGTTCGGCACAGGTCTGGCGGCGGTCGCACAGGTGTTTCTGGCCTACCTGCGGCCCGGCGATCATGTGCTGATCACCGATGCGGTGTACGCACCGGTGCGACGTCTGGCCCGGGAGTTTCTCGAACCCTTTGGCATTCAGGTCAGCTACTTTCTCCCGGACGGCAGCGATTTGCAGGCCCGACTGCAAGCCAACACCAGAATGGTCTACACCGAAGTGCCAGGCTCCTTGCTGTACGAACTCTGCGATCTGCCGGCCATCGCCGCCCTGTGCAAACCGCGAGGCATCCTGCTGGCCGTCGACAACACCTGGGGCTCGGGTTACCTGTACCGACCGCTGGCACTGGGCGCGGATATCTCGATCATGGCGCTGACGAAGTACCTGTGTGGCCACAGTGATGTGGTCATGGGCAGCGTTTGCACCCGGGAAGAAGTGTGGCCGGCACTCGCGTCCATGAGCGACAACTTTGGAGCGACCGTCAGCCCCGACGACGCCTATCTGGTGCTACGTGGCGCGCGAACCCTGGCGCCACGACTGGAGGTGCATGAGCGCCAGGCGCTGAAAGTCGCCCATTGGCTGCAAACGCACCCCCGAGTCAAACGGGTGTTCCATCCGGCCTTGCCCGATCATCCGGGCCATGCCTTGTGGCAGCGGGACTTCACGGGCAGCAACGGTCTGCTGTCCTTTGAACTGAAAGAGGCGGACGCTGCTCATGTCGAGCGCTTCATCGATGGGTTGCAGCTATTCGGATTGGGCGCTTCTTGGGGCGGCTATGAAAGTCTGATCACCGTAGCCGATACCCGGGACCGCAACAGTGCGGTGCATCGCTCATTGAATCCGGTGTTGCGATTGCACGTTGGGCTGGAGGATGTTGAGGCGCTGATCGAAGATCTGCAGCGCGGGTTTGGGGCCATGGGGTACTCCGACTGATTGAAGCGGGTCTGGTGCTCATAAAAAAATGCCCGGCACATTGCCGGGCAATTTCTCATTCCTGACACCCTGGTGGCGGGGCTCAGTTTGCAGCTTGCGGTTGAGACTCGCTGGTCGCTCCGTTGCGGGCGATCACGGTCAGGATCGACAGCGCAGCGATCACCAGCCCTGGTGACGTTGCCAGCAGCACGCCAGTGGTGCCGGCACCGGCGGCGAGGATCTGGCCGGCGGCCAGGGGACCTGCCACCGAGCCGAGCCGGCCGATGGCCACGGCCGCGCCGACACCGGTGGCGCGCACCGAAGTCGGGTAGGAAGGGGGCGCCAGGGCGTACAGCACCAGCTGTGCGGCCATGACGAACAACCCGACGGCAAACCCGGCGATGGCCATCGGCACGATACCCACTGACAGGCCGACCCCGGCCAGCGCCGCCAACACTCCGGCGTACACGAACAGGACCACTTTCAGGCCGTTGCAGCGGTCCAGCATCACCCCGCCGAGTAGCGAACCAATGGCCCCACCTATGTTGAACAGCATCTGCACCATGCCTGCCTGGGGCTTGGTGAAACCCTGTTCCAGCAACAGCGAGGGCAGCCAGTTGAGCAGCATGTACATCACGGTCAGGGTGAAGAAGTAGCTCAACCACAAGGCCAGCGTGCTACGTGCGCGTCCTTCGCCGAACAGCGCCTGGGCGGTAGACGACCGTGGGCTGGCGGTCGTGATGTGTTGCTGGCGAAACGCAGTGGATTCGGGCAGCAGCAGCGCCATTAGCGGCACCACCAGCAAGGGCGTCAGACCGCCGATGATGAAGGTGGTTTGCCAGTGTTCACTGGAAAACATCGCCACCACCGCCGCCAGCGCGCCGCCCAGGGGCACGCCGCAGTACATCACGCTGATGGCGGTGCCGCGATGGCGCTCGCTCACGGCCTCGGCACACAGGGCAATCAGGTTGGGCAGGGCGGCACCCAGGCCCAGGCCGGTCATGAAGCGCACCAGCAGCAGGCTCGAATAGCTCTCGACATAGGCGGTGCAGAGCGAGAAGACACCGAACAGCAGCACGGCGCCGACGAGGATTTTCTTGCGGCCGATACGATCGGCCACCCAGCCGCCAAAAAACGCACCCGGCAGCAGACCGATGATCCCGGCGCTGAACACCCAGCCCATCATCTTCGGGTCCAGGGCAAAGCTCTGGCGCAATCCTGCAGCAGCGGTGCCGGCAGCCTGCAGATCGAACCCCTCGATCAGCGCAACGATAAAGCACAAAGCGATTGTCAGCGTCGAGCGACGCGATGGACTGTCCATGGGTGAACCTCATTGTTGTTTTTGTTATGCAGTCGAGCCCTCCGAGCGTTGGGTGCGCCGTCAGTGACTGCTGGAGATTAAGATAACAAAGATAACTAAAAAAAGAATGATGTTCTGAGAATTGCAAAAAACTACGAATAAAGTGTTTAAAAACAGATTGTTATGAATTAATTGTGAGGCTTATGCAAAAGTAGATAATAATATTAATGTTCGATTATCGGTCATTAGCGATTGACGACGCCCCTTGGCTGTTTCCATTCTCTGATCGTGAAACCGGCAGACCCGTGCGGGGCCGGCACTCAAAAACAACAATAAAAAGTGGACATCGAACATGCCAAAACGCCCCATGAACAGCGGTTCCATAGCGTCACTCCCCTGCGTTTGCAGTATCCATCCAGGGTGGGTCGTGGCGCTGCTTGGCGTCAGCGTTCTGCCTTCTCAGCTGCGGGCCGAGGGATTTATCGAGGACAGTCACGCAAACTTGACCCTGCGCAATTACTACATCGACCGTGAGTACCAGGACGGCGGCGCCAAGACGGCCGCGCGGGAATGGGCCCAGGGTTTCATCCTGGGCATGGAGTCGGGGTTTACCGAAGGAACTGTAGGCTTTGGTCTGGATGTGCGGGGGTTGCTGGGGGTCAAGCTCGACTCCGCTCCGGATCGCAGCGGCACCGAACTGTTGCCGGTGTCGGCCAGCGACAAGCGCGCGGCGGATGACTATTCGCGGCTGGCGCCGACGGCCAAGCTGCGGTTTGCCCAGACAACGGTCAAGAGCGGCGATGTCTCGATCTTCCTGCCGTTTGCCTTTGCCAGCCCGTCGCGACTGCTGCCACAGACCTTTCGCGGCACCACGCTCAGTTCCAGGGACATCGATGGCCTGACCCTGAACACCGGTTACATCGATCGCATCAACAAGCGTGATTCCACGGACTATCAGGCCATGGCCATCGCCTCGCCGAACCGGCGTTTCAACGGCGCTGCCACCACCTCACACCTGGCTTATCTGGGAGGTGATTACCAGGTCAACAAGGACCTGAGCCTGCGCGCCTACCATGCCGAGGTGACCGACCTGTACCAACAGGACACCCTGGCATTGCTGCATAACCTGCCGCTCGGCGAAGGCGTGTTCACCAGTGACTTGCGCAGTTTTTTCAGCCGCGAGGATGGCAGCGCCAAGGCGGGTGAGGTGGACAACCGCAACCTCTCGGCATTGTTCGGCTACCGCTTCGGCGGGCACCGGGTGAGCCTCGGCTACATGTACTCCAGTGGCGACACGGCGACGCCGTACATCTCTGGCACCGAGTTGATGGGCATGAGCGAGCTGACCATGAGTTCGGACTTTCTCAATGCCAGGGAACGCACCTGGCAGGCCATCTACGACTATGACTTCGTCGCATCCGGCGTGCCTGGGCTGAAGGGGCGGTTGCGTTATGTGCGCGGCGACAATATCGAGTTGGCCGCTTTCAATGCCGATGACCGCAAGGAGCGCGAGTTTCAGATGGAGCTGGGTTATGTGATTCAGAGCGGTCCGCTGAAAAACGTCGGTCTGTTGGCGCGCAAGTCGATCTACCGCAATGACTTCCCGGCCGGCGCGGCATTTCGCGATGAAAACCAGACCCGCTTCCTGGTGCTCTATACCTTGCCGATCTGGTAATCCCGGGTCCTTCGATGTTCCCCGCCGGCCGTCCCTTTTTTTGGAGGGGAGCGTGCCGGCAGCGTGCGTTCAGTCCTGGTAAACCTTTCTCAGCAAGCGCAGCAGCTCCTCGCGCTCTTCGCCGGTCAGCGATGAAGTGGAGTCGAAATCGCTTTGTGCGGCAATCTGCTTTAGCTCCCTGAGCAAGGTTTCGCCGGTCTTGCTCAGGAAGATTCCGTAGGAGCGTTTGTCCGGCTTGCAGCGCACCCGCACCGCCAGCGCGCGGCTTTCCAGTTTATTGAGCAGCGGCACCACCTGCGGCGGCTCGATGGCCAGGGCCCGGGCCAGGTCGGCCTGCATCAGCCCTGGATTCTGCTCGATGATCGCTAGGGCCGAGAATTGCGCGGGGCGCAGGTCGTGGGCTGACAGGCGACCGATCAGGTTCTGGAACAGTTTGAGTTGGGCGCGCCGCATCGCGTAGCCGATCAGGTCATCCAGTGCCGAATCCAGCGGTGCCTGCAGCTCGGCGGTGGCGGACGGGGACTCGCTCTGGTCGGCGAGGGGAGAAGGCTTGGCCATTGCGGGTGAATCCTGAAGAAGTGGAGGTTAACAAGCGTATCTAGTTTGCCGGGGTTGGCCGCTGATAGCTATGCCCGTCGTTCATGGCGATGGGTTCGGAGGATATTTGCGGGTGGATAAAAAAATGGTTAATTCGATTAATAGTTAATTGACATAACTATATGGGTCCTTTAATTTCCAGTCATCTTCAAGCCAAGAACAAGAGAGCATCGCCATGAGCAACTACGAAGGTCGCTGGACAACCGTCAAGGTCGAGATCGAAGAAGGCATCGCCTGGGTCATTCTCAATCGCCCGGAAAAACGCAACGCCATGAGCCCGACACTCAACCGGGAAATGATCGATGTGCTGGAAACCCTGGAGCAGGATCCGGCGGCCGGCGTGTTGGTATTGACCGGTGCCGGCGAAGCCTGGACCGCGGGCATGGACCTCAAGGAATACTTCCGCGAAGTGGACGCGGGCCCGGAGATCCTCCAGGAAAAAATCCGCCGCGAAGCCTCGCAATGGCAATGGAAACTGCTGCGCATGTACACCAAGCCGACCATCGCCATGGTCAACGGCTGGTGTTTCGGTGGCGGCTTCAGCCCGCTGGTGGCCTGTGACCTGGCGATCTGCGCCGACGAAGCGACTTTCGGCCTCTCGGAAATCAACTGGGGCATCCCGCCGGGCAACCTGGTGAGCAAGGCCATGGCCGACACCGTGGGCCATCGTCAATCGCTGTACTACATCATGACCGGCAAGACCTTCGGCGGGCAGAAAGCCGCCGAGATGGGCCTGGTCAACGAAAGCGTACCCCTGGCGCAACTGCGTGAAGTCACCGTGGATCTGGCGCGCAACCTGCTGGAGAAAAACCCGGTGGTACTGCGTGCGGCCAAGCATGGCTTCAAGCGCTGCCGCGAGCTGACCTGGGAGCAGAACGAGGACTACCTGTACGCCAAGCTTGACCAGTCGCGCCTGCTCGATACCGAAGGTGGCCGCGAGCAGGGCATGAAGCAGTTCCTCGACGACAAGAGCATCAAGCCCGGTCTGCAGGCCTACAAACGCTGAGACTGATCGCCGGGTGCATCTGCGCCCCGGCGCTCTGCATCGCTCGAATGTATTCCCGATAAAGACAATAAAGAGGAATCACCATGCTGGACGTGCCCCTGCTGATTGGCGGCCAGTCGCTGCCTGCCCGCGACGGTCGGACCTTCGAACGCCGCAACCCGGTGACCGGTGAACGGGTATCGCGGGTTGCCGCCGCCACCCTGGAAGATGCCGATGCCGCGGTGGCTGCGGCCCAGGCAGCGTTTCCCGCCTGGGCCGCCCTGGCGCCCAATGAACGTCGCAGCCGTTTGCTCAAGGCGGCCGAGCAGTTGCAGGCGCGCAGTGCCGAGTTCATTGCAGCGGCTGGCGAAACCGGGGCCATGGCCAACTGGTACGGATTCAACGTGCGGCTGGCAGCGAACATGCTGCGTGAAGCGGCGTCGATGACCACCCAGATCTATGGCGAAGTCATCCCCTCGGATGTGCCGGGCAGTTTTGCCATGGCCCTGCGCCAACCCTGCGGTGTGGTGCTGGGTATCGCCCCGTGGAATGCCCCGGTGATTCTCGCCACCCGCGCCATCGCCATGCCGCTGGCGTGCGGCAATACCGTGGTGCTCAAGGCCTCCGAGTTGAGCCCGGCAGTGCATCGCCTGATCGGCCAGGTCTTGCAGGATGCAGGATTGGGTGATGGCGTGGTCAATGTCATCAGCAATGCCCCGGCCGATGCCGCGGCGATTGTCGAGCGGCTGATCGCCAACCCGGCGGTGCGGCGGGTCAACTTCACCGGTTCGACCCATGTCGGGCGCATTGTCGGCGAGCTCTCGGCGCGCCACCTCAAGCCGGCCTTGCTGGAGCTGGGTGGCAAGGCACCGTTGCTGGTGCTCGATGATGCCGACCTGGATGCGGCGGTGGAGGCAGCGGCCTTCGGCGCGTACTTCAATCAGGGGCAGATCTGCATGTCCACTGAACGGCTGATCGTCGATGCCAAGGTCGCCGACGCCTTTGTCGAAAAGCTGGCGGCCAAGGTCGAGACCCTGCGCGCCGGTGATCCAGCATCGGCGGATTCGGTGCTCGGTTCGCTGGTCGATGCCAGTGCCGGAACGCGCATCAAGGGGTTGATCGACGATGCCTTGGGCAAGGGCGCGCGACTGGTGGTCGGCGGGCAACTGGACGGCAGTATTTTGCAGCCGACCTTGCTCGATGGCGTCAACGAGACCATGCGTCTGTATCGCGAAGAGTCTTTCGGCCCGGTGGCGGTGTTGTTGCGCGGGGAGGGCGATGAAGCGCTACTGCGCCTGGCCAACGACTCCGAGTTCGGGTTGTCGGCGGCGATTTTCAGCCGCGATACCGGGCGCGCCCTGGCGCTGGCCCAACGAGTCGAGTCGGGTATCTGCCATATCAACGGCCCGACCGTGCACGACGAAGCGCAAATGCCTTTCGGCGGGGTCAAGTCCAGCGGCTACGGCAGCTTTGGCGGCAAGGCGTCCATCGAGCATTTCACCCAGTTGCGCTGGGTCACCTTGCAGCATGGACCGCGGCATTACCCGATCTGAACAGCAGAAATAACAATAAAAAAGGCTGCAGCCACCACCATGCCCATTCGTGCGGCTTGGTGGTAGCGTGCCTTGATGGAGAACAAGCACGTGAGTTCCGAATTCAGATCGCAACCCCACACCCAGATCAGCGCGCCGCGCTACCGTCACGTGTCCATCGGTCGCGCAGCGGTCGAGGTGACAGAACAGCAGGGTGCATTGCACATGCGTTCCCTGGAGCCATTGGCCGAGTATCCGCCGCGCCTGCTCGACCGTCTGGTGCATTGGGCCCGGGTGCGTCCCGAGCAGACTTTTATCGCCGCCCGCCAGGCCGACGGCGAGTGGCGCCGGGTCAGTTACGCCGAGATGCTCGACAGTGTCCGGGCCATCGCCCAAAGCCTGTTGAGCTACGGCCTGTCGGCGGACAAACCGCTGGTGCTGCTCTCGGGCAATGACATCGAGCATTTGCAACTCGCCTTCGGCGCCCTGTACGCGGGCATTCCCTACTGCCCGGTGTCGCCGGCCTATTCGCTGTTGTCCCAGGATTTCGCCAAGCTGCGTCACGTCTGCGACCTGCTGCAGCCCGGCCTGGTGTTTGTCAGTGATGCCGCGGCCTACCAGCGTGCCATCGATGCCGTGCTACCCGCTGAAACGCCCATGATTACCGTCCGGGATGAAATCGCGGGGCGTCGCCAGGTGAGCTTTGCCAGCCTGCTTGAGCAGCCGGGCGGGGCCGAGGCCGAAGCCGCGTTTGCCAGTACGGGGCCGGACAGCATCGCCAAGTTCCTGTTCACCTCCGGCTCGACCAAACTGCCCAAGGCCGTGATCACCACCCAGCGCATGCTTTGCGCCAACCAGCAGATGCTGTTGCAGACGTTTCCGGTGTTCGGCGAAGAACCGCCGGTGCTGGTGGACTGGCTGCCGTGGAACCACACCTTCGGCGGCAGCCATAACGTCGGCATCGTGCTCTACAACGGTGGCAGCTTTTACCTGGACGACGGCAAACCCACAGCGCAGGGTTTCGCGCAGACCCTGCGTAACCTCAAGGAAGTGTCGCCCACCGCTTACCTGACCGTGCCCAAGGGCTGGGAAGAACTGGCCTCGGCACTGGAGCAGGATGTGGAGCTGCGGGAGATCTTTTTCAAACGTATCAGCCTGTTCTTCTTCGCCGCGGCCGGTCTGTCGCAAAGTGTCTGGGACCGACTCGACCGGATCAGCGAACAGCACTGCGGTGAACGTATCCGCATGATGGCCGGGCTCGGCATGACCGAGGCTTCGCCGTCCTGCACCTTCACCACCGGGCCGTTGTCCATGGCCGGTTATGTCGGCCTGCCGGCGCCTGGTTGTGAGGTGCGCCTGGTGCCGGTGGACGGCAAACTGGAAGGGCGCTTTCGTGGACCGCACATCATGCCCGGCTACTGGCGGTCACCGCAGCAGACCCTCGAAGCGTTTGACCCGCAGGGCTTCTACTGTTCCGGCGATGCGCTCAAGCTCGCCGACCCGCGCGATCCGCAATTGGGGCTGATGTTCGACGGGCGCATCGCCGAAGATTTCAAGTTGTCATCCGGGGTGTTTGTCAGCGTCGGGCCATTGCGCAGCCGCGCGGTGCTCGAAGGATCGCCCTATGTCCAGGACCTGGTGGTGACCGCGCCGGATCGTGAATGCCTGGGCGCGCTGGTCTTTGCGCGGATGTTTGAATGTCGACGGCTGTCAGGGCTGGCGGCCAGTGCCAGCGACACCGAGGTGTTGGCCAGCGCGCCGGTACGCGAGTGGTTCGCCGGCTGGTTGCAGCGACTCAATCGCGAGGCCACGGGCAACGCCAGTCGCCTGGAGTGGATCGCCTTGCTCGACGAGCCGGCGTCCATCGACCGGGGGGAAATCACCGACAAGGGCTCGATCAATCAGCGTGCGGTATTGCAGTGGCGCGCGGAGCAGGTCGAGGCGCTGTATCGCGGGCTCGATCCGGCCATCCTGCGCGCCGGGGCGAAATCGTGAGCGAAGTCGTGAACACAGACGGGCAGTACTCGGCCTTTGCCGATGCGGCTATTTTCGATGCGGTACGCACGCCATGGGTGGACCTCGGTGGGGCACTGGCCGAGGTGTCGCCGATCGACCTGGGCATCAAGGTCGGGCGCGAAGTACTGGCGCGCGCGGCAGTCGATCCGCTGGCGGTCGACAGCGTGCTGGCGGGTTCCATGGCCCAGGCCAGTTTCGATGCCTACCTGCTGCCACGGCACATCGGCCTCTACAGTGGCGTGGCGCAATCGGTTCCGGCACTGGGGGTGCAGCGCATCTGCGCCACCGGTTTCGAACTGCTGCGCCAGGCCGCCAGGCAACTGGATGACGGCGTGCAGTTGGCGTTGTGCGTGGCCACCGAATCGATGTCGCGCAATCCGATTGCGGCCTATACCCATCGAGGCGGTTTCCGTCTTGGCGCGCAAGTGCAGTTCAAGGATTTTCTCTGGGAAGCGTTGTACGACCCGGCTCCCGGGGTGGACATGATCACCACCGCCGACAACCTGGCGCGGCGTTATGGGCTGACTCGCGAAGCGGTGGACGCCTACGCCTGTGCCAGTCATCAGCGGGCGTTTGCGGCGAAGCAGGCCGGGTGGTTGTCACCCGAGATCGTTGCCGTGGGGCATCAGACGTTTGAGCTGGAAGGCTATCAGCCACGCAGCATCCGCCTGTCACGCGGTGTCGCCGCGGTGAGTGAGGACAGCCACCCTCGGCCCGGAGAAATCGCGGCTTTGGCCCGATTGCGCAGCGTGCACGAAGGCGGGGTGCAAACCGCCGGCAACAGTTGTGCAGTGGTCGATGGCGCGGCAGCGGCGCTGGTCGGGCGCGCTGCGGCCTGTCGGGATACACCGCTGGCCTTGCTGCGGGCCAGCGCGGTGGTCGGCGTGGCGCCGGAGTTCATGGGCATCGGTCCGGCACCGGCGATTCGCCTGCTGTTGCAGCGCAGCGGCTTGAGCCTGGAGCAGATCGATCGCTTCGAAATCAACGAAGCCCAGGCCGCCCAGGTCCTGGCGGTGGCTCAGGAACTGGAGCTGGATCGTTCGCGTCTGAACGTCCAGGGTGGTTCGTTGGCACTCGGTCACCCCTTGGCCGCCAGTGGCTTGCGCCTGGTGCTGACCCTGGCCCGACAACTGCGTGAGCACAATCTGCGTTACGGGGTCGCCGCGGCCTGTGTTGGCGGCGGGCAAGGCATGGCGCTATTGATCGAGAATCCGGCCTGGCGGGCCTGAGGTTTCGTCGGCTGACGGACAATCTGTGTTTTCCGGTAATGACCGGTTCTGGCCGAGAGGTGATTGCCGGGAAGGGCTGCAACCGACCCATTGCTGACGGTGACGAAAGGCAGAAATCGGCTGAGTAGTCAGTCAGATGTGTTTTCGAAATCAGGGGCTACTCACACCACCGCAGTTAGCTATGAACACCCAGCAGTTATGGTTTTACTGCGTGATCATCGTCAATGTGGGGAGCGTCCGTTGGTTTCTTCTCCGGAACTATAAAACTCACTGTCGTACTGGTGAGGATTTTGTGAGTCGGGTCGGCCACTTCAAGAAGAACCTTGTGAGTGCCGGGCGTCAGTCCAACCAGGATAATCGGGTCTTCGCTGGTGTGCGCCCATGTACCTTTCCAGTCGTCGACGGTCACGTGGAGGTGACCGAGACGTGGTGATACATCAACAGCCGCCTTGCCAAATACCGGCATGATCCTGGCGTGTTCTGCTCGATACTGGATAATGACAACACCGCGGGCGAGTGGCTCGGCAAGCGGCGGGTAGACAATGAGTTTTGGCGCAGTCTCGGATTCCAATGGAAGTATTGCCGGTGGGGAATCGGTGTCTGCTACCCCTTGTCCGCACACGGCTGTGCAAAAGAAGACACCCAAAGCCAGGGCCAATAGATTTCCGGGAGCGAGGGACATGGTGTTTTTCTCCCGCGTGGTTTCATTCAAGCCTAGATCGATCCGAGTATTTCCCAGTGTTTATTTGAAATTGGAATCACCCACGTATTTCATCGACGCTGACTGACAGCTTTTGGCCGGTTTCTGTCTGCGGGAGCAGACAACAACCGACCCAACTCATTCGCTCAGGACGATTGCGCTGAACCTTCTACGGCCCGCAAGAGCCTGGGGATATTTTCCAAGGCTTTCTTTCTAGCTTCAGTAAATCGGTTCAACACTGCCAGCTTTTCAGGATCCCCCTCCTGCAGGCTTCTCATCACTATCGGCAAAAGGTGCAGATGGCACTGCGTAAGCCAGTTGGACAACCCCGCGTGGTTCTTCCATTGCCGTTGATTGCCAAGATAAGCGGCCCACATTCTGACCCAGTCCACCGGTGAGCGTGGTAGTGGGACAATCCCGCATAGTTCATTCATCTGCATCTGATCGTCGAAGTGACTTTCCACGTATGCGATTACTGCGGCACTGAATAAGATCTGATAACTGCTTACTGTCATCAAATTGATGCGATTGCCATCAAATGCTTTCACGATTCCATCAGGAATAATTGGGACAGCGCTAGCGCTGCAGTCGACGTAAAGGGCGTCGGGATCTCCAGCGATGCAGCCCCTTTCGAGGGATATACGGTTGGCTTCAATCGCGCAAACCCGCCCCAAGCGCACTACATTGCTTATGCGCCGTAGTGCACGCAATTCACCCTGTGAAATGGTCGCAGCACGGAAGGCGGTGGGTTCGACGGCTTGATCGATGCGCACCAGTTCGCCGACACGTTCGAGTCTGAAGAATAGGTCCGGGATCGAATCTGCAGCACCTATTGCTTCGAACTGGTTAGCGAGGCTACCGATTGTTCGTACAACATTCTCCTGGCCGGGTTGAAGGTTGGCGCGATCCAGCAGCCAGGGGTCGTTTGGAACGATCCATTGAATCCTGCCTGGTGCCACGCCATTCTGCAGCAGCCACAGACAGGCATCGATGCCGGTCTTTCCTCCTCCCACCACCACGTAACGCAAGTAAGGCTGTCTGATCTTTGGCAAGTCGTTCAGCGGTACGCACCGTATTCCGGGTTCTATCCGGTAATGCGGTGGATGGGTCGAAGGAACGGCTGTCTGTGCAATAGTCGCGTCCACTAGCTTCCTGCGCACCTGGACAAGGTTACTTTCGCCGGTGACCAAGGATGTGATGCAATGATTATTGCTGCGATCACCTTCGTAGTTGTGCATCGGAAAATATTGCACCCGACCTGACGGCAAGAATCGATGATGCATAAGCTGATCGAAGTAACTGACAATCTCGGCGCCTGAGGCCAATTCATATAAGCCACCGCCCCATTCGGATTCGTCTTTTTGGCCGGAGCCCAGCTCGCAGGAGTTAACTCCATAAAAGGCAGACGGCTGGTGCAAGCGGACAAACGAGTAGGCATCGTTCCAATGTCCACCAGGTTGAGCATGTCGATCCACCATCAACACACTCGCATCCGACTCATCGAGCAATGTATCGACGAAGGCCATAGCTGTTGCCCCCGCGCCGACAACCAGATAATCCGTCGCTATGGTGGTTGTGTTCATAGGTATGCCCTAATGACGGGTGAATACTCGCCTCCATCGAATCAGGCTAGTTCATTTTGCTTGTCGTAAAAGAACAGTTGTTCCTTACCTAAATTGCCAACAGATTTAACGACTCTCTAAATCCCATGACACTCATCCTGCGACGCGCTTCTCGCTTGCGTTGGCGGGGAGTTGTAGGGCGCTGCATACGTCAGCGACGCAAGCCCACGGCAGGTGTTCACGACGTTTATCGGGCGCTGGCTGCCTTTCGCGAAGGCCTGCAAGCAACCCTTTGCGGACGTTAAAAAAGTCTATAACGGGTCGTTTCAAGTATCTCATCCGTCATTAGCCGACCAGGTTTAACCCGTTGAACTCAAGGATTTCGAGGAGGCTCTGGCTGGGCCACGCTGACTCTTAGCGCTCTGGCTACCTGGGTTTGAATTTCGTAGGCAGGCGCCTCAACGGTTGTGTAATCACGGGTATAGCGAGTGGCAAACTCGTGAACGCCCCATTGCAAGTACTGCTGCACGTGCTTCAATTCATGCGCCCATAGCGCGACATTGTTAAGTGCATCATCGGGACTGCGAAAGACGATGATGTCTATAAGGGTGACCGCACTTACATCGGGATTCTGCAGCATGGTGTGTGCGGCGTTCAGCTCTGCATCATCGCCTACCTTGTAGCGAGCCGAATCGAGCACCTGGATGTCATAGTAGGGTTCGAGTTGGGCTCGAATATTCAGCGGGATTGTCCGAATATCGTCAGTTGCCGCGGTGTTGCGCGATTGCACAATCCAATTCTGCAATCCAGAGGCCGCCATTTGGTTCATGTTTTCGAAAATCTCCCCAGTTTCCTCTTTGGAGCCTGGAGCACAAAAACAAGCGACCATGCAGACTTGGTACTGTCCTTCCGGGCAGGCGAAAACAGCGGACGAAGTGCCAACGGAAAAGAGCGGTATCGCTAACCGGAAAATTTGACGTAAAAAGACAGTTAACAATTGGTTCTCCCAAAGGCAATGGTGGTCGGCAGACGATACTTTGGGCATCTCGCGCCCGTTGTCCTGCCAGGTGTTGGACCGCTGCGACTACCGTTCGACTCCCTGAGTTCCACAACTTCTTCAGGCCATCTCCAACATTGCCTGAAAGGCCGCGCCTAGCCGGGAAGCGACGGTCTAACCACTACCGTCGCAGTGGAAGTCAGACTTCCGTCTGTTCCGCCATTTCAAGAGCATCATCGACCTCGATTTCCAGGTGCCTGACGGTGCTTTCAAGTTTCGTATGACCAAGCAGGAGTTGGACAGCGCTTAGGTTCGTCGTAGCGTGTGAGTGCCGTACAAGATTGGGTCAAGGCCAATGGTCGTCACCCCAAGCGGGAACTTCAGGGTACTGGCCAGGTCAATTGCGGCCTTATATCGGAGATGCCGAGCAGCGCTGTGGCCTGTTTTACGGCAGTGCCGTCCTTGATCAGCCGAGTCCGTCCCCTGATGCCAACCAAGAGTTTTCTGTCGGGTCTCATCTTGGCGTTCTGCGCCGTCGCGTCGCTTTGTTCGGTTGCTGCTGAGCGAAGAGTTCCCTCGCAAAGTAACAGCGCATCAACCACCCTGATCGAAACCGCCTCGCGGCAGTATGAGAATGGCCAGTTGGACCAAGCCGCTGCCACGCTGGAGCGTGCCCTGCATATCCAGCCGAACAATCCCGCGACGCTGCATTACCTCGGTGTGTTGCGTCTTCAGCAGGGGCAGTACCAGCAGGCTGAAACCTTGGCGGCGCGCTCGAACATGCGGGTTGGTCGCAACGTCGAGTTGCGCAACCGCAACTTCCAATTGATCCAGGCGGCGCAGCAGGCCCAATCTTCGGGTACCCCACCCAATGCCAAAGAGGACCTGGTCGCAGTACAGAAGGGGCTGGAAGAGGAGACCCAAAGGCGCCGCGAAGCGGAAATGGCGGTTGTTGAGCAATCCACTCCGGACACTGGGCGCGACGCTGGCAACTTCGCTAACACAGAGACAGATCGGGCGCCGGATTTATCGACGGCTAGCAGACCTCAGCCCGAAGGGGAAGTGCAAATGGCTAATGTCGAGCCAGAGCGGGCGTACGCTGAGGTTGAGATTCCCCGCGGCCATATGCCGCCTCCGGGCAAATGCCGAATTTGGTTTCCTGATCGTCCGCCGGGGCATCAGCCTGCACCCGGCAAATGCAAGAAGCTGCGATATCGGGTTCCCTCAGGGGCCTACCTGGTGCGCGGTTGAGTTTCTGAGTGTCCACTTCTGGCCGATTTTTGCCGGTCGTGACCGGCAGCCCCCGACCCATTGCAGTCGTTCAGCGTGCCAAAAACGCAGTCCGAAAGTCATTCTGTTGCCGTGGGCGAAATGGCGAGCAGCGTTCGCCACCAATGGACGTAGAAACGACGGTCAAAGCTAACGGGCAAGAACCCTTTTGTGTGGCTGCGCTACACACTTGAACGCCTGCCATAGGTAATCTCGGTTGAAAACTACGAAGCCCTGATGCCTTGTAACTGCTCGCTTTCATCAGCCTCGCTGAGCGCACTGCCTATTTTTGAATAGGTGGGGTTCTTGAAGCGCTTACAATTGTTCGGCCGCATCCTGAGCATCGTCAATTCGCCCGATAATACAGTCCGAGGCGTCAGATCCCTGATATGAGTTTCCATGGCCAAAATTTGCGCTCCTGCCCTTTTTAAAGCCTGCGCATTTTTTTGGGCCAGAGCCTTAGCGTCATTGAAAAGGGGTGACAACACTTTTTCTAATACATCGAGCCGGTAAATAAGCCGGCGCCGATCTTGAAGGGAATTACGGCAAGCAGAAGACCGTCTGAACCCAACCCTGCAACGTGTATTTCTGATAGACCTCAGCGGGAATATCCACATACGGTGCGTTGATGAATGTCTCGGGAATTACCGGGCAAGCCTCGTCGACGACCAGAATATTGCACGGGTTATAAAAGTCATATTCGGTAACGCTGCTGTTCGTTGTGATGATTTTTTTGCGAAACGCCATCGCTTCGAAAAAACGAAAACTCAAACCCGTCTGGCCGGCCTTAGAAATATCTATGACAATCCTGGATTTTTTGACCAACTCCTCCACGGACTCCAAAGACATCCGCTCTTTAAAATAGGTTATGCCTGGATGCGAGTCAAGGATGCTCTTGCACTGAACCAAAAACTTGTAATCGGAGATGTTGAGACGATCAACCTCATGGGCCAGGCGCACTAGAAGCGGGACTCGGTCTTTACCGGACATGACTACAAAAGCCGAGTATTCGCGGGGCTGACTTTCGGCGTCATAGTCGGCATAAATATAGTTGTACAGCTTTTGCAGGCCATGGCTTTGAGCATTTTTCCGGTCAAACGAAAACACCTCGTCGTACTGGGCAAGCTCTTCTGTACCCATCGGCAATCGGCTGAAACTGTCATAAAGGTAGGCCACCTTGTCGTGGCTGACGGACGCGACCATAGGTTTTTACCGCGCGCAGAAGTAGTGTCGCCGCCGCCTAATGATTTTCGGTAGTAAATTTCATTCACCTGTGAACTAGTTTTTCATATGGGCCGAGATTCTAGTAGCAGACTTAAAATTACATTGGATCATGCGCGAAAAAAAATAAAGTAATCACCCCTGAAGAGAGTACGGCTTGTAAAAAAACAACAGTTCGCACTGGAGCTGCCGCAAGGGAGGCGCTTAGGTTTGTGGGTACAATTACGCGAAAATCGTTGCGAACCAGGAAGATAAGGAGCAAGAGATGTCGAGTGTTTTCGTTAAGGAAGTACTTCGCAATTTAAAATTTGATGGGTAAAGGCATGTTGATTTTTGGGCGAGGGGGGCTTCGCGAATACAATAAGCCACGAAATAATGCTTTTTATGTCAAGTTTCCCGGTGGGTTTATCGGAGTCTATTCGTCAACCGACGGACCTGTCTTGTTTGTCAATGACGGCCAGTATTTCTTTACTGATCCGACATGGAGTGTGTCGGCTCAAAGGCGGGCAGATGTTAAAGAAGTTAGCCTAATCGGTTCTCAAGGCATCCTTATATTCGAATATTCATTTGTGGCACTTGAATCGTTGGGTGTTTGGTCAAAAGTGCAATTTGACGCTACCTCGGGCTAACAAAGAAGCGGCGTTATCGCGAATTGATTGATAGGTAGAAAGAAAAAAGCATTAATCGGTAGCGGGGTGATAGAACTCGATGCGATTTTGTGCTAAGCAAGTTGCGCACCAATTGCGGATTGCGCCAGCATTTGTAAAAATTTGCGTTATCCCGCAATGCTGCTATAAAAAACAGGCTCGCATTAACATTGGAGTGCTTTGTTCAACCACAGTCCGTGTTTAGACGTCTCGGATGACAGTTATCATCTAAGGAATAAATACTCATGGCTATAAAAGAGATTGGCAAGTTTTCACTGCATAATGGCGGCGGTTTTGTTGCAAGAGGCGAAGTCACATATCTTGATGACGGCGGCGAAAAGCATCTTTCTGGCAATGCGGGTGACATTCTTCTTGGTCAGACCAAGGAAGTTGATCCGGGTGCGTTCGATATTCCGGATGGAAGTATTGTTTCACTCTATGTTTTTGTCGTGTGGGGCTACGACAATGAGGCAAGGCAATCCTTCATCTACAAGAAGGGAAGCACTGTAGTTGCCAACTATACAATTACCGGCACTACATTGAGCAATACTCTCGGGTTGATCTCAGTGGAATAATGGTCCCGGCGCCCGGACATATTGCTGCGGCTCCTGCCCGGGCTGTACCGGAAAGAAACGATAAAGCTCGGCAATAGAAGAGGGAGATGTATCGTGAGCGATCAGAACGATAACGACGAAGGCAATGAAAATCGTTGGACCAACTGGGCGGGAAACGTGACGAGCGTACCGGATGAAATCGCCTATCCCACCAGCTTGTCTGATGTTCAGAATCTAGTGAAACGTTGCGCTGGTACCACTATACGTACCATTGGTACCGGTCATTCTTTCAGCCCCCTTATCGTCAACAATGGCGAGACCCTCGTCGAAATGTCGGCTTATACCGATGGCCCGCGAAAGGCTTGGCGATGGCAGAACAACGGGGTCGATCTTGTCAGCTTTCTGCCCTCGGCGCTCTGGTCTGAAGTCCGCGATGCCCTGACTGCCCCGGACCCGTCGCTACCGCAGATGTATTTATCATCGACGGGGGCTCTGGCCTCGATTAACGCAACTGGCTTCGTGGTGGCAGGCTGCCATGGCACTGGCTGGAATCAGCAGACGGTGTCCGACCTTGTCTACGCGGTCGAAATTGTCGCTGCCGATGGCCAGTTGCACGTTTTTTCTGAGGAAACCACTCCCGACGATATGCCGGCCGTTCGCGTCAATCTCGGCACACTGGGGATCATCACCAAGCTGACGCTGCGGGTCGAGCCGCTCTACAATCTCCATGACGAAGAAATCGTCACTGCTACCGAAAGCGTGATGGGTCCGAACCCGAACGGCACCGGGGGCGAGATAAGGCCGCATAGTCTGCACAAGCTGTTGACCGAGAACGACTATGTCGAGCTGTTCTGGTTCCCGGGCAGCGGCTACAACAATGGGCAAATCTGGATCAAGAAATTTAACCGGACCCAAGACGAGTCACGCGATATTCCGCTCAGGCCGGATGGCTGGGCCGATAAAATGGCGACCCAGGTCATGGAGTGGACGGCGACCCATCCCCTATTCTGGACGCCGATCCTGTCTTTGACTTGGAACACGATCCACGATAGGGCAAAGGCTATCGAGGCCAAAGGTGGCTTCGTTGCCCCGGCCCCACGCGTAATGTTTTATGTAGACCAGGCCTTTCCAGTCCTCGACCTCGAAGTCGCCATTCCCATTCCTCAAACGGGACCGGGAGCATGGGACGTTGATAATATCGTCCGGGCCTGGTACGCAGCACTCAACTATGCCTACAAGTTCCAAGGCGATTTTCCGCTCACAACCTGTCTCCACGCCCGCTTTACGAAGACGAGTCAATCTCTGTTGTCTCCCGCTTTTTCAAGTGCCACGGAAGACCGGGTCTGCTGGATGGAAATCATTAGTGCATATCCCAAATCCGAGCCCGATGCTGGTAAGCGGTCCGCGGCGATGGCTCCCCATCTCGCCATGATCAACTCTGTCATGGCGGACTGGATCGGCGCCCGGAACGGGCGGCCACATTGGGCCAAGAATTGGCAATACATCACGCCGCATATAGACGTGAAATCACTCTACCCGGATCAGAATCTGCAGAAATTTAATAGTTTGCGCCGCCAGCTCGATCCTCACGGCATGTTCCTGAATCCGTTCTTGTCGCAGCAGGGCCTGTTTTCGTAGCCGCAAAGGGACCTGCATTGAGTAGAGGATGTACGCCGGCCCCCTGGAAACGTGATGGGTTGCATTTCCGAGTTGTTGCAGCTATCCGACACGGTTTTTCGTGGACGTTTTAAGGACTTACAGTTGCCATTTGCGTTGAGGACACGTCTGTCGGAAAACAACTGTTTTCCGACAGATCTCGCCGTGGTTCTGTCGCAGTAAGCATCCAGTAGACTGCACGGCTATCGAATTGAATACGGTGAGTCGTTGATTAGTCCGGAATTAGCGGCGTTTTACTCGGGCTTAAATGCTTTAGCTGCGCGAGCATTTTGCTGGGTGGCATTGAGCTCATGTACATGATCACCAAGGACCAGATGTTTGGCCCCGGGAAAAATTTTTCTGCAACTGAACAGTTTTACTCATTGGCCCACTGAGGGATGGTTCCCCCGGGTTTTGAGGCGTCCGCTCACTTACTGCGACATAAGAGCTAGAGACCGCCGCTACGGACTATACCGTGCGTCTTGCCCGTGGAATCGCCCACCCCGCGCAACAGGGGGAGTGATTAGCCAAGCGCGGGCAGATATTACGTAGCAGCGCAGATTTCCAAACGATGTCTGCGTGTTTTTACACACTCTGGGCCGATTACTGCCCTTGGCGAGTGGCAGAAAATGGCCGATTGCTTCCGGTCACGAATGGCTCCTATTGGCCGATCGCTGCCTGTCCGGGAGGGCTGATTTCGACTGTGGATTCAACCGAAAGCAGTCGGTTGCGGTCAGCTGATTTCGGCCTGGGCTGACTCAACGTAAAGATCGTCAGATCAACAGTAAGGTGGGGTCGCCCACCTCTTGATACTGCAGTTTTCAGTACGATTTAGTGATGTTTTACGGCTCTAATCCGCATCAGTATGTGTGAAAGTATGAGAGCTGCGACGGGCGCAATTACAATCACGGCGGACCTTGGTGACAAGTCGACTCCCAGCAGATGGACGCCCGAATACAGCAATTTCAACAAGCTCAGCACGTAATACGTGATGGCAATAATGGAAAGGCCTTCAACCGCCCGCTGAATCTTGATCTGAGCATCGGCCCGGGCGTTCAGGCTTTTCAGGATTTCGGCGTTCTGTTCTTCCATCTCTACCTGTACGCGCGCCTGCAAAAGGTCACCTAGATTGGCCACGCTCTTGGCCAGCACATCGAGTCGTTGTTCCGTCACGGCGCAGTACCTTACCGTCGGTTTGAAGCGTCGCTCAATGAAGATTCCCAGGCGCTGGTAGTCACCTGCGCGATTCTCCCGCAATTCTGCCAGTCGATCGAATACGAGCTGCGCGTAAGCTTGTGTGGCACTGAAGCGATGCCGGTGCCTGGCTGAGAGACTGACGACTTTGGCCGACAACGCTGCAATTTCTGAAAGCAGTTTTTTTGCATTGCTGGAGTCGGGCGCAGCGTTTCGCTCCGACAGGTCGACCAGGGTTCTATCGAAGGCATCGAGTTGCGAGCTCAATTGCTTCGCTGTTGGAAGCGCAAGCGAGGCCATCATGCGATAGGTTTCAATCTCAAGTAGCCGGCGAATCATTCGACCTTGGCGGTAGGCGTTGAGGTGAGTGTTGATGAACAAAAATCTGTTTTCACCGCATTCGCTCAGCCGGAAGTCGCTCCATACCGCCGCATCGCCACCCCCGATGGACGAGCCGCACGGGTCCTTGAATCCGTACGCCGCGTGATCCCCCTCCCATGAGTCATGGTTGCGCACCACAATTTGCACGCGGTTGATCAGCAGCTGGGTGTAAGGGCTGATCTTTGCTGCCAGGGCCTCAGGCAAGGAAGTCCAGTGCGGGCGATCCGTGTTCGCGGTGACGACGTAAGTAAGGGTAAAGAACTCCGCATGTCGCTCCCATTTCAGCCAATGCTCGTCAAGCCTGGTGATGCCTTGGGGGATTTCACCACTGACTGGTTCGTCGTAGAGGCTGTTGAGCAGTGCCTGTCGCTCATTGTCGCTGCCCAAGACGGCCAGGTGAAAAACATAAGCCGGCTCGCTGAAGTACAGGGAAGGGCGGGCGTGCAGTTCGTCATGAAGCGTATGTCGTAACGGGTGCATAGTGCTTATGCCTTGAGCGCTGAGTCTCTGCTACAGGCAATGATGCCCAGGGCAAAGTGAGTCAGGGCATCCGTGAGTTTTTGTTCCGGGACGTCAATGATTTGCCAGAGGGACTGTCCGTAAAGCATGCCGATGACGGCCTCTGTGATCAGGCCTGTGCGGTCACTGATGCAGCCAGTTTCGCCACACTCGGCGGAAACGATGGCCTTCAGCAGGGTGGCGTAGCTGCTCTTCAGCTGATTGATCTCCTGTTGTTGATCATCGCTGAGGTTGACGAACTCCCGTGTCACCAGCATTAGCCGATGTTTCTCGGTCAGGTTGAACACCACAAATGCGTGCACAAAGCGCTGGAGACGGTCGCGGTGCGTCCGGGCTCCCCGCATGCGGCGCTTGGTACCGGCCAACAGGTCGGAGACTGCGCCTTCGATCAGTTCGAACAACAGGCTTTGTTTGTTCTCGATATGGTTGTACAGCGAGCCGGCATGCAGCCCCAACTGGCCAGCCAGGTCACGCAGGCCGATGGCCTGGTAGCCGCGCGTTGCAAAGAGTTCCAGTGCAACATCGAGCAGGCGGTCGCGGGCACTCGGGGCGGGGTGCTTCGGTGTGTTTGCGGCAAGCATAGGAGGTCAGGCGCTCTGCGTTGAGAGAAGTGCAGTGGCGGTCCTGCTGGACCGCCCTGCCGTGAGTGTGTAATCAGGCTGGATTGGCTTCTTCCGGAAGAATCAGCTGCGCGGGAATCCGTTGCGTCGAGTTACGCGCCACCCAGTAGTAAATGAGGGCTGGTACGGTTAGGCCGATCAACCACGAAATGTCCGTCCCACCCAAGGTTTCAACCAAGGGGCCGGTGTAGAAACTGGTGGCAATGAAGGGCATCTGAATCACTACGCCGAGGGCGTAGACTGCTATGCCGGTGACATTCCAGCGTCCGTATCGACCATCCGGATTGGAGAGGGCGGGGATGTCATAGCGCTCCTTGGTCACCAGATAAAAGTCAACTAGGTTGATGGCGCTCCAGGGCGTGAAAAAGGCCAGCAGGAACAGGATGAACGCTGAGAAGTCATGAAGGAACGAATGCCTCCCCAACAGCGCCAGCGCCGTGGCGAATCCGACCATGACCAGGATGTAGATCAACCGCACGGTTTTGGAAATTTCCTGGTTGCCTCTGAAACCGCTGATGATGGTAGCCAGAGACATGAAACTACCGTAGGCGTTGAGCGTGGTAATGGTCACCTTCCCGAACACGATACTGAAAAACAGCAGTGACGCGACGACGCCGCTGGCCCCCATGCCGACGATGTAGGACACCTCGTGGCCGGCAAACTGATCACCCGCCAAGGCGGCGACGAATACACCGAAGACCATGGAAATTTGAGTGCCGATCACTGAGCCCAGGCCCACAGCCAAAAAGGTTTTCCAGGCTGAAGTCTTTCTCGGCAGGTAGCGCGAATAGTCAGCGACATAGGGGCCGAATGCGATCTGCCAGGAAGCCGAGAGTGATATTGCCAAGAGAAAACTGGCCAGTGAAAAGTGTCGATTTCCAAGCAGCTCGCTGATGTCATGAGCTGACAGCAAGCGGTAGAACAAGTAGAAGAAAGACACCACGCCAATCAGGCTCGACAGGCGTCCGATCAAATGGATAGTCCGATAGCCCAGCACTGTGAGCACAACGATCATCACCGCGAAAATCAGGATGCCAGCGGCGTCACTGACATTGACCAGTTGACTGATGGCCTGGCCCGCAAGCACCGAGCCGCTGGCAGAAAAGCCCACGTACATCAGGCAGACCAGGACGATAGGGATAACGGCGCCGTAGACGCCGAATTGCACGCGACTGGAGATCATCTGCGGCAGGCCCAACTGGGGGCCCTGAGCGGCGTGCAGCGCCATGATTGCGCCGCCCAACAGTTGCCCGATCAACAAGCCAATCAGCGACCAGAACACATCGCCGCCCAATACGACAGCCAGTGCACCAGTGACGATCGCAGTGACTTGAAGGTTGGCGCCGAACCACAGGGTGAACTGACTGAGCAGCCGGCCATGGCGCTCGGACTCAGGTATGTAATCGATGGATCGCCGTTCTATATACGTCTTGCGCTGCGCACTTTCTTTGGTGGCGGACATGGCAGTTCCTCTCGGGCGTCGTACTGTACGACAGCCTTCTCGTGGGGGAGTGACTCAGGGGAGGGCCTGTTAAACAGGCCCGGTTTTTCGCTCGATCAGCGCTGGGCGTCGAGCAAGCTTCGCGAAATGATGATTTTCTGCACTTCGGACGTGCCTTCGAAAATGCGCAGGATCCGTGCGTCGCGTACGTAGCGTTCCAGTGGAAGGTCGCGGATGTAGCCATAACCGCCATGGAGCTGGAGCGCTGCATCGGTGATGAAACCGGCGCATTCGGCGGCGACCAGTTTGGCGGTGGCCGAGTCCAGGCTGAAGCGCTCACCGCTGTCGCGGCGGGCGGCGGCTTTCCAGGTCAGCATGCGGGCACCTTCCAGCTGTGCATACATGTCGGCGAGACGCCACTGTGTGCCTTGGTAGGCGGCAAGCGGCTTGGGGCCGATCTGCCGTTCGCGGACCCAGTTCAAGCTCGCTTGCAAGGCGGCATTGGCGATCCCCAAGGACATGGCCGCCACTTCAACGCGACCCCGGTCCAGCACCGCCATTGCCGTGTTGAAGCCGGCACCTTCGATGCCCAGCAATGCCGATTCGGGCAACCAGCAGTCCAGGGCCAGCTCATAGATCGTGCTGCCACGCAGTCCCATGGTTTTTTCCGGACTGGAGAAGCTGATCCCTACCGTTCCCTGGGGAATCATGAAGGCACTGATGCCCTTGTGGCCGGCTTCGGCGTCGGTCTTGGCATAGAGCACAATGAAGCCTGCTTCGCGGGCATTGGTGATGTAGTGCTTACTGCCGCGCACCCGCCAACCGCCATCTTCACGCTGCGCACGGCAGCGCATGTCGGCCGGGTTGGAGCCTGCTGCCGGCTCCGTCAGTGCGAAGGCGCCGAGTAATTCACCGCTCGCTGCGCGAGGTAGCCACTCGTGCTTCTGCTCTTCGGTACCGCCGATCAGGATCGAATCGGTTGCCAGAAAATGCGCAGTCAACGCCGATGCAGTGGAGGCGCAGGCGCCAGCCACGGCTTCAACGACGCGGCTCATGGCCAGGCTGCCAATGCCCAGTCCGCCGTACTCTTCGGGCAAATTGATACCCATGCCACCCAGCTCGGCCAACGCCTGCAGGCTTTCGGCACAGAATGTCTCGGTTTCGTCGTAATGCTGGGCGCGCGGCTGGATCACCTCGCGAGCCAGTTTTTCAGCGGTTTCGACAACGGCCAATTCGACCTGATCTAATTCAAAGTTCATGGGAAAGCTCCTGTTTGTTCAGTCCGAAAGCATGGTTGTCGGCGCCGAGGCGTGGGGCGTGAGTGACTGCGTGGGGTTTGCGGCCATTGAAGAAAACAGGTTGCGGTACCAGCGGTTGCGCGGAGCCTTCGGGGTGAATCAGCAACTGTCGTACTTGGGCCTGTTCGCTGCTGGCGGCCTGGGCGAGGTTCCACACCGGGGAGGACGGCACGCCCGCCTCGAGCAGGATGTCGCAGACCTGCTCAACGCTCATTTGCTGCGTCCAGACTTCGATTTCGGCGCGTAGCGCCGGCTCGTTGAGTGTGCGTTGCGGGTCATCGGCAAAGCGTGGGTCGCTGCCAAGTGCTGGCTTGCCCAGGCATTCGCATAACCGTTGGAAGAGCTTGTTGCTCGCCACGGCGATGACCACTTGACCGTCGGCGGCGCGGTAAGTATCAAAGGGGGTCGAAACCGGATGGCGGTTGCCCACCAGCCCAGGCGCAACACCATTGGCGAGGAGATTCGACAGGCCGGTCATTTGCAGGCTGAACAACACATCGAACATGGCGACGTCGATGTACTGGGCGCCGGGTGCATGCCGTTCGCGAGCGAATAGCGCGGAGCTGATGGCCCAGGCCGCATAAACACCGGCGCAAAGATCACCGATGGCTTCGCCACTGCGTGTAGGGCCTGTCTCTGCAAAACCTGTGACGCTCATTAGCCCCGACATTGCCTGGGCGACGATGTCATAGGCCGGGTTAGCCGACAGCGGACCATGCTGGCCGAAACCGGAAATGCTCGCGTAGATCAGCTTGGGGTTGTATTGCTTGAGGGTGTCGAAGTCGATACCCAGGCGACGTGTCACGCCGGGACGAAAGTTTTCCACGACGACGTCTGCGTCACGGACCAGCTCATATAGCCGGGCACGATCAGCAGTGGACTTGAAGTCCATTTCGACACTGCGCTTTCCGCGATTGATCAGGCCGAAATAGACACTCTCGCCATCCTTGAAGGGGCCCAGGTGACGGCTGTCATCGCCGTGGTCAGGGACTTCGAATTTAATGACGTCGGCGCCCAGGTCGGCGAGCATGGCCGTGCAATGCGGACCGGCCAAAACGCGGCTCAGATCAAGCACGCGAATGCCTTGGAGTTGTTGGGTAAACGGACTGCTGCTCATGGTGCAGGCTCCTCGATTCCGGGGCTTAGACGTTGCCGATCATCGGTAGGTTGAGGCCTTGTTCCTTGGCGCAGTCGATCGCGATCTGGTAACCCGCATCGGCGTGACGCATGACACCGGTGGCCGGGTCGTTGTGCAGCACGCGAGCGATACGCTCGGCCGCTTCGTCAGTGCCGTCGCAGACAATCACCATGCCCGAGTGCTGGGAGAAGCCCATGCCGACGCCACCACCGTGGTGCAGGGAAACCCAGGTCGCGCCGCTCGCGGTGTTGAGCAGAGCGTTGAGCAGTGGCCAGTCGGAGACGGCGTCGGAACCGTCCTGCATCGATTCGGTTTCGCGGTTAGGGCTGGCCACCGAACCGGAGTCCAGGTGGTCGCGACCGATCACGATGGGCGCGGACAATTCGCCGCTGCGCACCATTTCGTTGAACGCCAGACCGAGCTTGGCGCGCAGGCCCAGGCCAACCCAGCAGATACGGGCCGGCAGACCCTGGAAGCTGATGCGTTCGCGGGCCATGTCCAGCCAGTTGTGCAGGTGGGCGTCGTCCGGGATCAGCTCCTTGACCTTGGCGTCGGTCTTGTAGATGTCTTCAGCGTTGCCCGACAGTGCAGCCCAGCGGAACGGGCCGATGCCACGGCAGAACAGCGGACGGATGTAGGCCGGTACGAAGCCTGGGAAATCGAATGCGTTTTCCACGCCTTCTTCCTGGGCCATCTGACGGATGTTGTTGCCGTAGTCGAAAGTCGGCACGCCCATTTTCTGGAAGTCCAACATCGCTTTAACGTGCACGGCCATCGATTGCTTGGCGGCTTTGACCACCATTGCCGGATCGGTGACGGCGCGGTCGCGGTACTGCTCCCAGGTCCAGCCGGCTGGCAGGTAGCCGTTGAGCGGGTCGTGGGCGCTGGTCTGGTCGGTGACCATGTCCGGGCGCACGCCGCGACGGACCAGCTCCGGGAGGATTTCAGCGGCGTTACCCAGCAGGGCAATGGAAATCGCCTTGCCTTCTTTGGTGTATTTGTCGATGCGGGCCAGCGCGTCGTCGAGGTCGGTGGCTTGTTCATCGACGTAGCGGCTGTTCAGGCGGAAGTCGATGCGGCTCTGCTGGCATTCGATGTTCAGCGAGCACGCGCCGGCCAGGGTTGCAGCCAGTGGCTGAGCGCCGCCCATGCCGCCCAGGCCTGCGGTCAGTACCCACTTGCCTTTCAGGTCATCGTTGTAGTGCTGGCGACCGGCTTCGACGAAGGCTTCGTAGGTGCCCTGAACGATGCCCTGGCTGCCGATGTAGATCCAGCTGCCGGCGGTCATCTGGCCGTACATGGCCAGGCCTTTGGCGTCGAGTTCGTTGAAGTGCTCCCAGCTCGCCCAGTGCGGTACCAGGTTGGAGTTGGCAATCAGTACGCGCGGGGCGTTGCTGTGGGTCTTGAACACGCCGACCGGCTTGCCGGATTGCACCAGCAGGGTCTCGTCGTCGTTCAGGTTGGTCAGGCTTTCGACGATCTTGTCGTAGCATTCCCAGTTACGTGCCGCACGACCGATGCCACCGTAAACCACCAGTTCCTTAGGGTTCTCGGCGACTTCCGGGTCGAGGTTGTTCATCAGCATGCGCAGCGGCGCTTCGGTCAGCCAGCTTTTGGCGGTCAGCTTGTTACCGCGGGCAGAGCGGATTTCGACATCACGCAGGCGAGTGGTCTTGGTGGTCATGGTTATCTCCTCATTCAGTGGTGAACGGGGTGGTAGTCACGCTTACAATGTCTGTATACGCTTATACCAACCTGTATGTACAAGTGAATGCAAGTGAAGGGCCAAATGCGCCTGATGAAAGCCGAATGAAAATTAGAAAGTAAATAAAATAGTTTTAAATCAAATAGTTAAGATTTATACGAAATTTCTGAGCGGAGCGGGATGGACGAAAATGTTGTTGCAATTTTTCGATTGGTGGTCACGATAGTTGTGCGTTATGTAACACTTTTTCGCGATCGGCTTGAGGAGTGTCACCATTCTGCCAATTGGGTCGGCACGGGTAACAGCTTCAGAGGGATGGCTAGGGGGAGATGTCTATCGAGCGGCAGGCGGGGGCCGCTCGACCTGTGAGTCAGTTGCCGAACTTGCCTTCGAGGCGATAGCGCGAACCTGGGTAAACCAGGCGTGCGCAACCCACTTGACCCATTGCCGCCCATGTACGACGGCGAATCAGCAGGCACGGTTCATAGCGATTGATTTGCAGAAGCTTGCACTCGGCAGATTTGGCGTGAATCGACTCGACCACGTGCTCGCCTTCGGTCAGCGGGGCCAGTTGAATCAGATAGGCGTAAGGCGTGACCTTGGTAAAGTCCTGCTGCAGATAGGCGGGTGCGACCTCGGCATTGACAAAGCGCTCTTCGATCTGCACCGGCACATCATTTTCGTGATGCACGACAACCGAATGGAACAAGCGCTTGACCCCCTCGAGGGGAAAGGGCATCGAAGCTCGCGCCCGTTCAGGCATCTCTTCAAGCACGACCACTTCACAGCGATGCTCATGACCTCGGGCCGCAATCTCTTCCGCAATGTTGTGGATCTCGAAGAGCGCCGCATGGCCTTTTGGTTCGGCTACAAAAGTGCCTACACCCTGCATGCGCACCAGCGAACCCTCAATGGTCAGTTCTCGCAGCGCCCGGTTGATGGTCATGCGACTCACGCCGAGCAAATTCAGCAGTTCACTTTCAGAGGGCAGTTTGGAATTGGGCAGCCACGCACCGGAGCGAATCTTCTGCATGATGATTTGCTTGACCCGTGCATAAAGCGGGGAGGGGCTTTCGAGCGAAAAGGGCTCGAGGGATGCATTATCCTCAATAGGTTTGGACACAATAATTCCCAATATAAAAATGAATTGCTCCGATAGGCCTGGAGCGAAGTTTACTCTGCAGCCAAGGATACGCCTATGCATGCAATGCATCGACGGGGTAAGGGGGCGCTGTTCTGAACAACCACTTGAGAGCGGCCTGCCGCCAATACTGGAAGCCCGGAAGTCCAACCAGGTTGAGGCGGGGTGATGGGCAATTAACTCAAGATGTACGCGGCTCTGAGCAAGCGCTGTTAGCCCGGTCGTAACATGGGTTCAGTTGAACGTGAGGGGCCGCTTCTGGCCGATTCTGTTGAAAAAGTCGGCCATGGTTTGCGCATCAGAAAAGTACGCGTCCGAGATTGAAATCTTTACTTTTGGCAGAGGCTTCCGGACTCGGATTTCACGTAGCTGCGTGCAAAAAAGGCGTTTTCACTAGTCAATGATCAGGCAGTTTGGGCAGACCGACTGTTTTCAACAGAATCGGCCACTTTCTGCCTCTCGCAAAAGACTGTAATCGACCCAAAGAAACCATTTTCACGCGCTAACCAGGGATTAGCTGTGTTCAGGTTTTCCTGCATTTTTAATCCAGGTATCAAGCTCTGTAACCATTTTGTTGACCTCACTGTCCTCTCGTTCCGAGGGGCGAACAATGGCGTTCCAGGCGATGTCGAGGCCGTCATTCAGGGCGGCCCACGCCAGCTCCCCACGCTCAAGGCTGGGGGTCACCAGGTCCCGTTGCAATATGCTGATTCCGTATCCTGACCGAACCAGTTCAACGATGGCTTCGATCAACTCCACCGTGATCATTCGACGCGGCAAGATGCTGGCAGGGGCGAAAAACCGGTCATATTCCCAGCCACTGGCGCGATCGGTTGAATACGTCACCAGGTTGTAAGTCTTGAAGTCCTCCGCGTAGATATTTTTCCTGCCTGCCAGAGGATGATCGGTCGCCATGATCGCAATCAGGTCGTCCCGAAACAGCGGCAGTTTTGCTACGCCACTAGGCACCATGCCGTCATCGATAATGGATACATCCAGTCTGCCTTGCATCAGGCTCGCGTAAACATCATCGCGGGGCACGGTCACCAGAGTGATTTCAATGTCTGGCCGAAGGCTGGAGTAGTGCTTGATGAATTTTGGAATCCAGCGAAACGGACCGTAGGAGGTGACGCCCATGCGTACAAAAGCGGTGACGCCGCCGGCCATGGATCGGGCTTCGGACTCGGCTTCATTGAGTGTGGCGATGATGTCTTTGGCGGCCCGTTCCAGGCGCACACCGGCAGGGCTGAGTCTGAGCTTTCCTCCTGATCTTTCCGTCAGGCTCACACCCAGCCGCCGCTCCGCTTCGCGCAGGCGGTGACTGACGGCTGAAGGGGTCAGCCATAGACGCTCGGCCACCGCCGTAATCGAATCGACTTCCGACAGGGTTTTCAACATCACAAGGTGATCCAGCGTCAGTCTCATGGCAGGCGACCTGAAAATAATTCACAAAATTGCGTAAAATTATGAGCGTGACTTGTTTTTGGTGCCGTTGCAATCTGAATCCAGCAGAGCCCACCGGAGACCAACAACAATGACTACCCTGCCTTTCACACCTGCGCTCACCCTGGGCGATATCATTGATCTCGAGCGTTACCCCATTACCGATCGCACCAGTCCCGCTTATCTCGCACTGGTCACGCGCAGTCAGGCGTTGCTGGGACAAGAGGGCGTTGCGATCTTTCCGGGTTTTGTTCGTGATCCATCGGTTGTCGCGATGGCGCAACAGACACTTGCCCTGCACTCGCGCATGTTTCATTTTCGGGAAAACCACACGGTTTATTTCAAACCCCAGGACGAAAGCGTTGACCCGGAACATCCGCTCCGGCGCTTGATGAACACGGCAAAAGACACCGTTGCTTATGCCGATATTCCTGCCGACCATTTGATCCGGCAGATCTACGGATCGGACGAAGTCCTTGCTTTCATCAAGGATGTCCTGGATCTGGACACGCTCTATCGTCATGCCGATCCGCTGGCCGCCCTTAACTTGCAGGGCTTCACGGCTGGACAGGAGTTGGGATGGCACTTTGATCGTTCCGACTTCAGCGTCACGCTGTCCCTTCAGGCGGCGAGTGCTGGCGGGGATTTTGAGTACGTGCGCATGCTGCGCAATGAATACGACGATTGCTATGACGCAGTCAGGCAATTCCTCGATGACTCGCAAACACAGCAGATAGAGGTTCTGCCTCAAGTGCCAGGCACCCTGACATTGTTCCGTGGCCGCTATTCATTGCACCGGGTCACGCCGGTGGAAGGAGGCAGGTTGAGGCTCAACGCGGTGTTCGCGTATGTGGATCAACCCAATGTCGAGTTCAGTGCCTATGCCCGGCAATTGTTTTACGGGCGTACCTCCGTTGACCCGGCAGTCTGAGTTTCGCCCATAACAATAAAAGCAATTGATTCACGCCTTTGCCTCACGTGTTTGCGCGCGTACCTGTCCATGCTGAATCAGATGGGCTCGTTTGTTCCTGTGTCGCACACAACAGTTCGCTGCCCCCAATAATAACGATTCGGAGCGTCTGATCATGAAAAACAGGAAGAGTTTGCTGGCCTCGTTACTTACCCTCGGCTTGCTCGTTGGTAGTGCTTCAAGCCAGGCTTCGGGATGGTGTGAATCGGGCAAGCCGGTGAAATTTGCCGGGTTGAACTGGGAGAGCGGGATGCTCCTCACCGACATCATGATGATCGTGCTCAAGGAAGGCTACGGCTGCGCAACGGATCAGTTGGTGGGTAACACCATCATTCTTGAGACCGCGCTGGCCGGCAACGACATTCAAGTGTTTGGCGAAGAGTGGATGGAGCGCAGCGAAGTCTGGAAGAAGGCTGCGGCAGCCGGGAAGGTCGTCGGGGTTGGCGCGCCGATCGTCGGTGCGACTCAAGGCTGGTATGTGCCGCGCTATGTCGTGGAGGGGGACGCAAAACGCAATAGACCGGCGCAAGCACCCGACCTCAAGACAGTCGCCGACCTGAGCAAGTACCCTGGCGTTTTCAAAGACTCGGAGGAGCCGTCCAAAGGCCGCTTCTACAACTGTCCCGCTGGCTGGATCTGCGAACAGGACAATACCGAGATGCTGAAAGAATACGGTCTTGAAAGCACCTTCATCAACTTCCGTCCAGGCACTGGTGCGGCATTGGATGCAGCGGTCCTGTCCAGCTATAAACGCGGTGAACCGGTACTGTTCTACTACTGGTCACCGACCCCGTTGATGGGACAGATCGATGCGATAAGACTGGAAGAAAAGACTGGGGCCAACAAAGACGTCATCACCATGGTCGGGCTCTCCAAGGCGTTTCATGAACAGGCGCCCGAGCTGGTCGCAGTATTGGAGAAGGTCAACATTCCCATCGATCTGCTGAATCAGAATCTGGCCAGGATGACCCGGGAACGCATCGAGTCGCCGAAGCTGGCCAGGATGTTCCTCAAGGAACACCCGGAAGTTTGGCATGCCTGGGTGGATGAAGGCGTAGCAAAAAAGATCGAGGCATCGCTCTAACCGGCCTCCAGGGCAAGGACGCCTGACTTCTGTAACGCCCCTCTGAACACAACCTCTTTACCCTTTCTACAAAGTGGAGGCTTCTCTTTGCCTCCGGGAATCATGACCATGATCAAATCACGAGCGGCCGTCGCCTTCGCGGCGAACCAGCCTCTGCAAATTGTCGAAATCGATGTGGCGCCGCCGCAAGCCGGTGAGGTGCTGGTGCGCATTGTTGCGACAGGCGTGTGCCATACCGATGCGTTTACCTTGTCCGGCGCCGATCCGGAAGGGATCTTCCCCGTCATTCTTGGCCACGAAGGTGGCGGTATTGTCGAAGCGGTGGGCGAGGGGGTGACCTCACTTGCAGTGGGCGATCATGTGATCCCGCTCTACACCCCGGAATGCGGAGACTGCAAATACTGTAAGTCCGGGAAGACCAATCTCTGCCAGAAAATTCGTGCAACCCAGGGCAAGGGATTGATGCCAGACGGCACCAGTCGTTTCTCCTATAACGGCCAGCCCCTGTTCCACTACATGGGCACGTCGACCTTTTCCGAATACACCGTGCTACCCGAAATTTCCCTGGCCAAAATCCCCAAGGATGCGCCACTGGAAAAGGTCTGCCTGCTCGGTTGCGGTGTGACCACCGGCATTGGTGCGGTGCTCAACACTGCAAAAGTGGAAGAGGGCGCCAGCGTGGCGATCTTCGGTCTGGGCGGCATCGGCCTGGCCGCCATTATTGGCGCCACCATGGTCAAGGCCGGTCGCATCATCGCGATCGATATCAACCCGGCCAAGTTCGAAATCGCCAGGCAACTGGGCGCTACCGACTTCATCAACCCCAACGATTACGACAGACCGATCCAGGGCGTGATCGTCGAGATGACCGGGGGCGGTGTCGACTACTCCTTCGAATGCATTGGCAACGTCCATCTCATGCGCGCGGCCCTGGAGTGTTGCCACAAAGGTTGGGGTGAGTCGGTGATTATCGGAGTTGCCGGCGCGGGCCAGGAAATCAGTACCCGACCGTTCCAGCTGGTGACCGGTCGGGTCTGGCGCGGCTCGGCATTTGGCGGTGTTAAAGGCCGCAGCGAACTGCCCACTTATGTCGAGAAGACCCAGGCCGGTGAAATACCGCTCGACACCTTCATCACCCACACCATGGGGCTTGAGGACATCAACAAGGCCTTCGAGTTGATGCATGAAGGCAAGAGCATACGCACCGTTATCCATTTCGATCGCTGATTGAATCGTCCTGGCGTTGAGCGTCTGACGTCTCGCGCACGGGCCAACTGCAATATCTACTCACTGTGTCTTTATAAAGAGAGCATCAAAATGAGCATCTTCACTCACGTCACCGTCGGTACCAACGATCTGCAAAAGGCCCGCAGTTTCTACGACAATGTGCTCAGCACACTCGGCCAGAAACGCATCGCTGATCTGGAAGATAATGGCTCGATCTGGGGTGAGAATGCCCCGTCCTTCTTCGTCCTGAAGCCGGCGAACGGTGCTCCGGCCAGCGTCGGTAACGGTGTCACCATCAGCTTCGAAGCACCGGATCGCGCCGCTATCGATGCCTTCCACGCGGCAGCCCTGGCCTGCGGTGGCACCGACGAAGGTGCACCGGGCCCGCGAGGTTGGGCCCCTAACGCCTATGCGGCCTATGCGGCCTATGCGCGGGACCTGGACGGTAACAAGCTGGCCGTGTACTGCTTCAAGGCTGCGTAAGCTTCATTCAAGCTGCGCATTCACTTCTGTGAGCCGGTCAATCCAACATGAGGTTTTGGTCATTTTCAGAAGATGCCAGTGACACCATGTTTCAGGAGTCGTGTAACAGGCGGCCGGTCGGTAGCCTTTTGCTACCATCAGCCGCAGTTGGTCGGTAGCCGCCTGTTGCGACTGGCAACAACCGATCTATATAGCTACCTTTCGCGAGAGGCAGTTAATGGCCGATTGCTGCCTATCACGAAGGGCGTGAGGCTGCCCTTCGCGCAGGGCAGTTAACGGGCAATAACGGAGGTTGGTGATAGTGTGCCAATAATCAAGAGTCGACATTCACAACTGTCTACTAAACCACCGGCGTTTCGTGGAACCATGAAGCTGTTAACCAAAATCGTTTGTTTGCCCGTGAATACGGTGCGCTCTACTCCGGCGAGTAGCGTAAAACTACAGGAGTCTGATGGCGCTGGACTCTATAACTCTATAAGCAGTGCAGATCGCATTAAGTCGAACTGAAAACCTGAAGGCCCCGTGCAGCCTGGATATTTTCTCAGGCAGTCGCCGCAGCCTGGTCTGGTTGCCGGCACTCCCGGCTTGCCGAGCCCGCCCGCCGGCCATACGATTCGACTATTCCTCAGGCGGAGGAGTCATTGTGAAGCCGGTGATGCTCCTGACGCGCATCCTGGCGCCTGCCATCGCTCTGGCGCTGGCATCCGCCGGCCTGCATGCCGACGACCCGTTCGCGCCGTTGCGCGACGCCATGGTGCGGGAGATCGCCAACATGTCGTCCGTCACCCGCGACGAAACCGGCAGAGTCGAGTTTGCCGCGCCGGTGATGGCCGCTATAGCCAAGGTGCCACGCCATAAGTTCGTCCCGCCCGACGAGGTGCCCTACGCCTACGAGAACCGGCCGCTGCCGATCGGCTACGGCCAGACCATCTCCCAGCCCTACATCGTCGCCCTGATGACCGACCTGGCGCAGGTCGGGCCCGGCGACGTGGTACTCGAGATCGGCACCGGCTCGGGCTACCAGGCGGCGATCCTCGCCGAGCTGGCGCAGGCGGTCTACACGATGGAGATCATCGAGCCGCTGGCAGTGCAGGCCGGGGAGCGCCTGGGCCGGCTAGGATATGCGAAGGTGCAGGCCCGGCTGGGCGATGGCTACCACGGCTGGCCCGAGCACGGGCCTTACGACGCCATCCTCGTCACCGCCGCCGCCAGCCATGTGCCGCCGCCACTGATCGCCCAGCTCAAGGCCGGCGGACGGATGGTAATCCCGGTCGGCGCGCCGTTCATGATCCAGTACCTGCTGCTGATCGAGAAGGCCGGCGATGGCAGTGTGTCCACCCGGCAGTTGCTGCCTGTGCGCTTCGTGCCGCTGGTCGGAGGAGATTGAGCATGCATTCGCCGCCGTTGCTCGCCCTGGCGCTGCTGTCTGCCTCCGTGCTCGGCTATGAGGTGCTGCTGCTGCGGCTGCTTTCGATCATCCAGTGGCACCATTTCGCCTACATGATGATCAGCGTCGCGCTGCTCGGCTACGGCGCTGCCGGCACCGCAGTGGCGCTGGCACGGCCTGTGCTGGCGCCGCGCTTCCACGGCGTGTTCATCGGCGGCGCGGTGCTGTTCGGGCTGAGCGCCATCGCCTGCTTCAGCCTGGCCCAGCAGGTTCCGTTCAATCCCCTCGAGATCCTCTGGGACGCGCGGCAGTCGGCGCGCCTGCTGATGATCTACCTGCTGCTGTTCGTGCCGTTCTTCTGCGCGGCGGTGTGCATCTGCCTGACCTTCACCTGCTTTCAGGAACAGATTCACCGGATCTACGCTTTCGACATTCTCGGCGCCGGCTTGGGCAGCCTGGCGATCGTCGCCGCGCTGTTCGCTCTGACGCCCGTCGATGCGCTGCGGCTGCTGGGCGGCACCGGCATCGCCGCCGGGGCGCTGGCCGGCATGGCTTGCACGGGGCACAGGCACTGGCTCGTGCCGTTGCTGCTGGCGGCGGCGGTCGCGGTGCCGGCCGGCGTGCCCGGGCGCTGGATCGCCCTGTCGCCCTCCGAGTACAAGGAACTGAGCCAGACGCTGCGTATCAAGGATGCGCGCGCAATCGCCCAGACCTGGAGTCCGCTGGGCCTGCTCACGGTCGTCGACAGCCCGACCATTCCCCTGCGCTACGCACCGGGCCTAAGCCTCAACGCGACGCAGGAACCGCCCGCACAACTGGCCATCTTCACCGACGGCGACGGCCTTTCCGTGCTGAACCGCTATGACGGACGCCGCGAGCCGCTCGCCTACCTGGACTACCTGACCTCGGCTCTGCCCTATCACCTACTGCGGCAACCCCGCGTGCTGGTGCTGGGCAGCGGCGCCGGCGCCGATGTGCTGCAGGCGATCTACCACGGCGCCAGCGCGGTGGATGCCATCGAACTGAACCCGCAGGTGATCGATCTGGTCCAGCGCCGCTTCGCCGACTTCTCCGGTAAGCCTTACAGCGCGCCCAACGTCCGTGTGCTGATCGGCGAGGCGCGCGGCCTGGTGGCTTCGCGCGGCGAGCCTTACGAGCTGATCCAGATCGCCCTGCTGGACTCCTTCGGCACCGCCTCGGGCGGCCTGCATGCGTTGTCCGAGAACTACCTGTACACGGTGGAGGCCTTCACCGAGTACCTGCGCCATCTCGCGCCCGGCGGCCTGCTGGCCATCACCCGCTGGGTCACCCTGCCGCCGCGCGATGTTCCCAGGCTGCTGGCCACCGCGGCCGCGGCCATCGAGCGCGACGGGCAGGCCAGCGCGGCGCGCCGCATCGTCATGATCCGCGGCTGGAAGACCGCGACGCTGCTGGTCAGCAACAGGGATTTTGACGACGCCGGCATCGCCGTGCTGCGGGAGTTCTGCCGGGCGCGCTCCTTCGACCTGGCCTACTACCCCGGGATGACCGTGACCGAGGCGAACCGCTACAACCTGCTCGACCGGCCCTGGTTCTTCGACGCGGCGCAGGCCCTGCTGTCCGGCGAGCGCGCGGAGTTCCTGGCGCACTACAAGTTCGACGTGCGTCCGACCACGGATGATCGGCCGTATTTCTTCCTCTTCTTCAAGTGGCGCTCGCTGCCGGAACTGCTGGCGCTGAAGGCGCAGGGCGGCCTGTCAATGCTGGAGTGGGGCTATCCGGTGCTGATCGCCACGCTGCTGCAGTCCGGCGTGGCCGCCGTGCTGCTGATCCTGGCGCCGCTATGGGTGGCGCGGCGGCGCCAGCGGCGCTCTCGAAATGCGGCTTTGGCCAGGTTCGAACTTCGGGTCGTGTCCTACTTCGCCGCCATCGGCGGTGCCTTCATGTTCATGGAAATCGCCTTCATCCAGAAGTTCACCCTGTTCCTCAGCCACCCGTTGTATTCGGTGGCAGTAACGCTCAGTGCGTTCCTGATCTTCGCTGGCCTCGGCAGCCGTTACTCCGGCCGGCGGCGGGGGGACATTGGAACGGGTGTGGGGCCCCGTCATCCGCTGGCGCGTCCGGTCCTGGCGATCTGCGCGATCGTGCTTCTCTACCTGATCGTCCTGCCCCCGTTGTTCCAGTTGCTGGCGCCGGTGCAGACCCTCGCCAGGTTCGGCATCTGCGCCGCGCTGGTAGCGCCGCTGGCGTTCGCCATGGGCATGCCGTTTCCGCTCGGACTCGGGCGCGTCTCCGCGCGCGCCGAAGCACTGGTGCCGATCGCCTGGGGCGTCAACGCCAGCGTATCGGTGGTGGCGGCCGTGCTGGCGACCCTGCTGGCGATCCACCTGGGCTTCACCGTGGTGTTGCTGCTAGCGTTGCTGCTGTATCTCGCGGCGGCGGTCGCGTTTCCCTGATCGCGGCGGTTTGGAAAAAGGGGACAGATTTATTTCTCTACTCTAGAACTGACTAACTAGACAGAGTTAGAGTGAAAAATAAATCCATCCCCCGTTTTCTCGTCAGTCTATTACCAACCAGACTCAAATCTGATCTGCATCGTGGTAGATCTGCGCAAAGCTCAGCAGACCGACCAGCTCCTCGATTTCCGCCAAGGATTTTTGCCTGGCCTTCCACTCCGGCGTGACGACAAACTCCATGGGCAGGCTTGATAGATCTTGCTCGAGAACAAAAGCAAAGACTTGGAGCTTTCTGTCCTTTATTGCGCAAATCACCTTCCAGAAGCGAGAAGGAATTTGGACTCGCTCGGTTCCTGGAAACGTTTCATCGTCGTTGGACAGAATCGGTCCTGCAAAAATGCAGTAACGCTCGGAATCTGCCTGAGCACCAATGAAATTCTCCAGCCGTCCCCAAATGCCACTTTTCCCGGACTGGTTAAAGTTTCCGCGCTGCGGTGAGCAGTTGGTCACGTGGTAGGTATCACCGTTCGCCCGTTGAATTTGTTCAAACGAATTTCCCCAACAGACGTCTTCTCGACGAACAATATGACCCTTGTCGAACGCACCATTGTCTTTGGTGTAAAACCGATCTGGAATCTGAAAGCGCTCCTCAACGCGAGGGTCCAAGACCCACTTTTCCATCTCACCTTTTTTGAGTAGCCCCGTGAGTGCTGTTCGAGTGTAGTCACGTCCCAGTTGTGGTTGCTTTACCTCCACCCGACCATCAACGTTAGAAGCGGTAAAGATTGCCAGCTTCCTTTCGCGGTGAAGAACGATACTGAAGTGCTCATAAGGGATGATCGTATCGCCGCCCTTGGTTGGGGCGATCAGCAATGGATCCTTAACGGTGGGGAGCGGTGTACCGATGCCAAGAAAATTCGAATTGAACCCAAGCCTGGTCGAGTAATCAGTATCGACAATTGGTTCCTTGTAAACCTCTGTAACGACCGACAAGTCTGTCACATCAGGTACATCACTGCCTGTTGGGTTTGACTGCGTCCCGAGTCCCAGGCGTGCAACGAGACCGGCTAATGGCTCACCAAGCTCAAGCACCAAAGTCCCTATCTCCAAACGCCCTTTACCGGCACCAAATGTAGACGCAGGTATTGTTGCGGGAGTAGTCACAGGCGTAGGTGCAATTACACTGACCTGCGGAGCAAGCTCCTCATCCAGACGTGATGCATGAAACGCGTTGGACAGGATATCTCCACCTTCTCGCGCTGCTACAAGCTCTGCCAAATACCCTAGATTTTCCGGTGCCGTCTGATCGATGTGAGCACAAATACTGCTCACACGAATACCTTCGTTGGCTTCCCAATCCACAAGTGAATCGTCGATGCCATCAAGGCTATCGACAGCACTGCCGTCGCGTAACATCGGTCGGCCAGCGGCATCTTTCTTCGGCACACCCGAGTGGTGCAACGCCACAACCTGGAAACTATCGTTTAGAACAGCCGCTCCACTGGAGCCGGGAGCAGTATCGCTTCGGTACCAAAGCACATCCGCAATACTGTCATCCGTACATTCATTTTCTCGAATAGCCCATTGTCGAGCCGCACCACCAGGATGTTGGACGATGGTCAGCCATTCCCCCTTCACAGCCTTGCCACTGGTAGGCAGCAAGCGGTGATAGCCGAAACGCGTCAAAGAAGTAGATCCATCTATTGATTTTGGTTCAACGGCTACCAAGGTGAAGTCCAACTCGACGTTGTTGAAAAAATACAAGTCGGGCCGCAGATGAAATCGATATGTTGGTTCAGGATCGCCTGCAATGTTCAGGCGATAGTTAAACTCGGCCAATGACGGGGCTGCCTCTTCGACGCTTCCCAAGACATGCTCATTGGTAAGTAGCAGTCGCGGCGACACCATGAACCCCGTTCCGGAGCCAAGAGACCGCCCATCCTCTGCCCGAACCAGAATGCGGCAAACCGGCATGCCCGCCAACAAAGCCCGATCGAAGAAAAACTCGTCGACCAGATCGTTCGTCCCCATGATCCGCTCTTGCTCGACCTTGGTTGGCTGAGCGCCTCCGGCCGACAAGAAAGCACGTCTCACCAAGAGCTTGAGGGGCAAAGAGTGAGCTTCAACCGCTGGCCCAATATTCAGTGGTTGATTGCTAGCGCCGCTTAAAGCCGCCTTGGCGGCTCGTCTCGCGCTCAGGTCCAATTGGTGCTGTCGAACGAAGCCCATTTCGTCTCTCCTTGTCCATATGGCACGCAGGGCTAGCCACGCGCTAGCAGACATAGGTTAGACGAAGAAAAGTTACGCAATCACCAATGTTACGGGGCTTCGCGAAGGGATGAGCATAGGCAGAGCCCATGGGTAGGGCGCGTCTATGGAACTCGCATCTGACGTCTGACAGTCTTCAGACCTGGGTCGTTTCGGGCTTATCCTCCTGTCATGGTTAGCCAGCCCGAGGTCGAACTGGTGCTGCTCAACGGCGAGTCGGTGGGATTCGAGCGGGTGATCTTCGACAGCGACCGGCTGGCGGTGTATCCCAAGTTCGAAGCGCTGGACATCAGCCCGCTGCTCAAGGTTCGTGCACAACCTTTACGGGTGCTGCGCATGAGCGGCTTCGACACCCTCTACGACAATGGTTTCGAGGATGGCGAGATCGCCGAGATCGCTTCGCAGCAAGGCCGCATCGTGCCAACCCGCGACCGCGAACTGCTCAAGAGGCGGATCATCAGCCACGGCTGTTACGTGCATGCCCTGAAACCGTCGCTGCAGCTGCGCGAATTGTACGAGCGCCTCGACCTGGCGCGTAACGCGCACTCGCGTTTAAGTGGATTCGGATTCTGTATCGGTGCTGGCAGTCCAGGACGCTCTACGATGAAACCACCTATTTGAATGCCTTGAGGAAGCGCGGTTCACCGCTCCTGAAGAACGTCGATTTAGGTTGACTGACTTCCTCAGGGCGTGAAGCGGACTGTCGAATTCGTCGAACTTCATCATCAACTCTGTGCTTCCTGAGCAACATCACCCAATGGGTTTTTGAGTTGCCGGTAAGCGCCAGCTGGCAATGAAGCACATCAATGGCGGGAGATTGGGATGCGGCTAAAAGAGTTGAGCTGGTCCTTCCGGAGACTGGCATTTGCAACTCGGATTTCGATGAAGTCGATGATCGCTTGAAGGCTTCGGCAAGTCCGGCGTCTTGTTGCGGCACTGGAGGGACAATTCCTGAGGTCGCACCTCGCCGGGTTGTTGCAAAGCCTGGTGCACAGCCACCGAGCCCGCCCTCGATGACCGGGGCGGGTTAGGGGCGACCTATTTCTGCATGAATGACAGGTTCATTACAGAAACCATATATATGCCGCCACAGATGTTTGAAGAGGCCCGTAAGCGAATTACGTAGCTTATGCCTTGATACACGGCTTTCATTGAAGGTTAGCTGCGGAATTCAATCGCTTTGATGGATTGATCTGCCGTTGACTCTTTACATTACATACGGGAAAACATATATTCGTTAAACCATATATGGCCTGAGGCTTCACAATGAGATGTTCGTCTTGGTCAAAAACAAACTCTGAGAACCGATATGGCTGACCATCTGACACCGACCACTGTTTTCAAATGCCTGGCTGACGACACTCGGGTCCGCACGATGATGCTGATCACCCGCGAAGGAGAGCTTTGTGTTTGCGAACTGACCTGCGCGTTGAACGAGAGTCAGCCAAAAATCTCCAGGCACCTCGCGCAACTTCGGACTTGCGGTCTGTTGTCAGACCGTCGGCAAGGCCAGTGGGTCTATTACCGACTGCATCCAAATATGCCGGACTGGGTTCATCAAGTGCTGACCACGGTGCTCGAAAGCAACAAGCATTGGTTAAGTCCTGATGCCAAACGCCTTGATGAAATGGGCGACCGTCCTGAGCGGGCACTCGCCTGCTGTTAAAGCCAGATCGTTGGATTCCACCTTCGACTACGAGATCGCTCGATGAAAATCTTGTTCCTTTGCACTGGCAACAGTTGCCGCAGCATCCTCTGCAGGAGCAATGACCATGAGTAAAAGCCGCCTTTCCTTCCTGGACCGTTACCTGACCCTGTGGATTTTTCTCGCCATGGCGTTGGGTATTGGTTTGGGGAGCCTGTTTGAAGGCTGGCCGCAGTGGCTCAACAGTCTGTCTGTGGGCACCACCAACATCCCCATCGCTATCGGCTTGATCGTGATGATGTATCCGCCTCTGGCCAAGGTTCGTTATGAGGAACTGCCGGAAGTCTTCAAGGACAAGCGCATCCTCGTTTTGTCTTTGGTCCAGAACTGGGTCATCGGCCCGGTGTTGATGTTCGCACTGGCGATCATCTTCTTGCGGGACCAGCCGGAATACATGACGGGCCTGATCCTGATCGGCTTGGCTCGTTGCATCGCGATGGTGCTGGTCTGGAATCAGATCGCAGGTGGCAACAATCAGTACGTCGCTGGATTGGTGGCGTTCAACAGCATCTTCCAGATCCTGTTTTTCAGTGTGTACGCCTGGGTCTTCCTTGGGCTGTTGCCGCCGCTGTTCGGGCTGGAAGGCAGTGTGATTGAGACCAGCATTGTCAGCATCGCCGAGTCGGTCCTGATCTACCTGGGCGTGCCGTTCCTGGCAGGTTTCCTGACCCGCAGGATCCTCATCGCTCGTAAAGGCGAAGCCTGGTTCCAGGAACGCTTCATTGCGAAGATCAGTCCGCTGACGCTGGTGGCACTGCTGTTGACCATCGTGGCCATGTTCAGCCTCAAGGGTGATGTGGTGCTGCAATTGCCGCTGGATGTATTGCGCATCGCGATCCCCCTGACGATCTATTTCGTGGTGATGTTCTTCATCAGCTTCTGGATGGGCAAGCTGCTCAATGCTGACTATCCACGCACCACCGCGTTGGCTTTCACCGCCGCAAGCAACAACTTCGAATTGGCGATTGCCGTGGCCATTGCCACCTTCGGCCTGGCTTCCCCGGTCGCTTTCGCCACGGTGATTGGCCCGTTGGTGGAAGTGCCGGTACTGATTTCCCTGGTTGGTGTGGCCCTCTGGTTGAAACGCCGCTGGTTCGATGAATCCAAGAGCGCCGTTGCGCAGGACAAAGACTATGTTTGATAACCATATCCCCCAACTCGATACCGAACTGGTTGATCTCCCGACGGCTGACAAGCTTGGTATTGAACAGACCTCCATTCATAAGCCGCGCATTTTGCTGTTGTACGGATCGACTCGTGAGCGGTCCTTCAGTCGTCTGCTGGTAGAGGAGGCTGCTCGACTGCTGGAGCACTTCGGCGCCGAGACGCGGATATTCAATCCATCCGGTTTGCCGCTGCCAGATGACGCACCCGACGATCATCCACGGGTGAAGGAACTTCGTGACTTGGTGTTGTGGTCCGAAGGACAGGTCTGGTGCTCTCCAGAGCGTCACGGAAACATGAGCGCAGTGTTCAAAGCGCAGATCGACTGGGTGCCACTGGCCATGGGCGCGGTACGCCCGACCCAGGGCAAAACCCTCGCCGTCATGCAGGTGTGCGGTGGCTCGCAGTCGTTCAACGTGGTCAATCAGCTGCGAGTGCTGGGACGTTGGATGCGCATGTTCACCATCCCAAACCAATCCTCCGTACCGAAGGCCTATATGGAATTCGACGACAACGGTCGGATGAAGCCTTCTCCGTTCTACGACCGTGTCGTTGATGTGATGGAAGAGTTGGTGAAATTCACGCTGCTGCTTCGCGACCGTCAGGACTATCTGGTGGATCGTTATTCCGAGCGCAAGGAGTCGGCGGAAGAACTCATGAAACGTGTCAATCAGCGCTCCATCTGAGGATATTTCACCGTGCAACAACACCCATATTCCGTACTGCCCTTGGTACAGTTCGACACCCAGTCGAACTCCCACTGACAACAGAGACAGAGCACTACAACATGACTATCAAAGTTGGCATCAATGGTTTTGGCCGGATCGGTCGCCTCGCTCTGCGAGCAGCCTGGAGCTGGCCAGAGTTCGAGTTCGTGCAGATCAACGATCCAGCGGGTGACGCGGCGACTCATGCACACCTGTTGAACTTCGACTCCGTGCATGGCCGTTGGAACAACGAAGCCAGCGCCGAAGGCGATAGCGTCGTCATCGACAGTAAGCGGATCAAAGTAACGGCTAACAAGGCAATTGCCGATACCGACTGGTCGGATTGTGATCTGGTGATTGAAGCCAGCGGCAAGATGAAGACCGTCGCTGTGCTTCAGGCTTACTTGGACCAAGGTGTGAAACGTGTGGTGGTCTGTGCGCCGGTCAAGGAGCAAGGCGCCTTGAACGTGGTGATGGGTGTTAACCAGCACCTGTTCGACCCTGCGCAGCACCGCATCGTCACCGCCGCTTCCTGCACCACCAATTGCCTGGCCCCTGTCGTCAAAGTCATCCACGAAAAACTGGGCATTCGCCACGGTTCGATCACCACCATCCACGACCTCACCAACACCCAGAGCATCCTCGACCAGCCGCACAAGGATCTGCGTCGTGCGCGTGCATCCGGGATGAGTTTGATTCCAACCAGCACCGGCTCGGCCACCGCCATTGCCGAAATCTTCCCGGAGTTACGTGGACGCCTCAATGGCCACGCCGTACGCGTGCCGCTGGCCAACGCTTCGCTGACTGACTGTGTCTTTGAAGTCGAGCGTGCCACCACTGTCGAAGAGGTCAATCAGTTCCTCAAGGACGCTTCCGAGAACGAGCTGAAAGACATTCTCGGATTCGAGGAGCGTCCACTGGTGTCCATCGACTACCGTACCGACCCGCGTTCATCGATTATCGATGCGCTGTCGACTATGGTCATCAACGGCACCCAGGTCAAACTCTATGCCTGGTACGACAACGAGTGGGGCTATGCCAACCGCACCGTCGAATTGGCCAAAATGGTTGGTCTGGCAGTCTAAGGAACGGTCATGAAAGCGTTGTCAGCCCTCGCGCCGGATGTGCGGCAGTACCTGCTCGTGACGGGCAACTACTGGGCCTTCACCCTCACCGATGGCGCCTTACGCATGTTGGTGGTGCTGCACTTTCACGCGTTGGGCTACAGCCCACTGCAAATCGCTGCGTTGTTTCTGTTTTACGAACTCTTTGGCGTGATCACCAACCTGGTGGGTGGCTACCTCGGCGCTCGGCTGGGTCTGAACCGAACCATGAACATCGGGCTGGGTATGCAGGTCGCGGCGCTGTTGATGCTGACGGTGCCCTCGGCCTTGTTGACCATCCCCTGGGTGATGGGCGCTCAAGCATTGTCCGGGATCGCCAAAGACCTGAACAAGATGAGTGCCAAAAGCTCTATCAAGCTCCTGGTCCCCGATGGGCAGCAGGGCAAACTCTACAAGTGGGTGGCGATCCTCACCGGCTCGAAGAACGCACTCAAGGGCGTCGGCTTCTTTCTTGGCGGAGCCTTGCTGGCATTGATCGGATTCAAAGGCGCGTTGCTGGCCATGGCGAGTGTCCTGGCGCTGATCTGGATCAGCAGCTTGATCCTGTTGAAGAAGGACCTGGGCAAGGCCAAAGCCAAGCCCAAATTTCGCGACATCCTGTCCAAGAGCCGGGCGATCAATATCCTCTCGGCGGCACGGATGTTCCTGTTCGGCGCCCGCGATGTCTGGTTTGTAGTGGCGTTGCCGGTGTACCTGAGCAGTGCCTTCGGCTGGGACTTCTGGAAAGTTGGCGGCTTCCTGGCAGCTTGGGTGATTGGCTACGGCATCGTGCAGTCTTTCGCGCCCAACATCACCGGCAAGAAACGTGGGCATGTACCGGATGGTCGTGCGGCATTTTTTTGGGCACTTGCTCTGGCGGGTCTACCTGCGGCAATCGCTCTCGGGCTGAACACCGGGCTATCGCAACAGGTTGTGCTGCTCGGGGGATTGATGGTTTTTGGCGTGCTGTTCGCGGTGAATTCGTCGCTGCACAGCTACTTGATCGTGTCCTATGCCAAGGAAGACGGTGTGTCGCTGGATGTGGGTTTTTATTACATGTCGAACGCGATGGGCCGCCTGATCGGCACGGTGCTTTCCGGTTGGGTCTATCAGGTGTATGGACTGCAAGCGTGCTTATGGATATCGAGTGCTTTCGTGCTGTTCGCAGCTTTGATTTCGATTGCATTGCCTCGTCACGCGCTTAGTGAATGACTGCACAGCCGATTGCTGCCTTTTGGGAGGGGCAGCAAACGATTGTGGATTCAACCGGTCGATCAAATGCGGGGCAATTTCCATATGCCGTATGTCCTGGGTAATTTATGCCCGGCCCTGGTTTGATCGGGCCTGCCAATCACGCAGCCATTGCAAGCCCTTGGAGGTGTCGCCGCGTGGCCTGTACTCGCAACCCACCCAGCCGGTGTAACCCAGTTGATCGATCAGTTCGAACAGGTAGGGATAATTCAACTCATTGTTCAGGTCCGGTTCGTGGCGATCCGGCACGCCCGCGATCTGGATATGGCCGATGCCGGCGAAATCCTGTCGCAGCTTCGTCGCCACGTCGCCCTCGACGATCTGGCAATGGTAGACGTCGAACTGGACTTTGAGGTTGGCCTGGCCGACCGCCTTGCAGATGGCCTGGGCCTGATGTTGGTGGTTGAGGAAAAAACCCGGCATGTCACGGGTATTGATCGGCTCCAGCAAAACGGTGATGCCTGCACTGGTTGCTTGCGTCGCTGCGTGGCTGAGGTTTTCCAGGTAGGTATGCTGGTGCCTGGCACGATCCGCTTCGTTCGCCAGTAGTCCGGCCATGACGTGAATGCGGTCGTTGCCCAGTACCGCGGCATATTCCAGGGCCTGGTCGAAACCGGCGCGAAACTCTGATTCACGGCCTGGCAAGGACACGATGCCTTTTTCGCCTGCCGCGATATTGCCAGGTGGTGCGTTGAACAGGGCCTGGACCAGGCCGTTATCGTCGAGCCGCTGTTTCAGTTGCTGCGCGCTGTAGTCGTAGGGGAACATGTATTCCACTGCCTGAAAACCATCGGCGGCGGCTGCGGCGAAACGGTCGAGAAAATCATGTTCGGGGTAGAGCATGCTGAGGTTGGCAGCGAAACGTGGCATGAAGACTCCTGCGGTCAAAAAATCAATCGTATGGCCTGTGGGTTACCACTGAACACCAAAGGCCTCGTGCAATTCATCCGGCGCCGCCTGGTGCAGCGGAGTCGGCCGTGGATTGCTCATCAGCCACAGGCGTGCCGTTTCTTCCAGTTCTTCCAGGGCATAGCTGGCTTTGGACACCGAGCTTTCCCAGACCACCGGGCCCAGGCGTTCAAGCATCACGCCGCGCACGCGGTTGGCCAATTGCGCCACACGTTCGGCCACCTTTGGTGAGCCGGGACGTTCATAGGCGATCAGCGGGATGTGCCCGACCTTCATCACCTGATAGGGGGTCAGCGGCGGCAGAATGTCATCCTCGTGCCAGACACCGGCCAGCGTCAACGCCACCAGGTGGGTCGAGTGGGTGTGTACCACGCCTCCAACCCCCGGGTTGCGATCGTAGACCTGGCGGTGCAGGGCCAGGGTCTTTGACGGTTTGTTTCCGCTGACCCATTCCCCTGCCAGGCTGACCTTGGCAATCGCGGCCGGGTCGAGGCGTCCCAGGCACGCGTCCGTGGGCGTGATCAGCCATCCGTCCTCCAGCCGGGCGCTGATGTTGCCGGCGCTGCCCACCGTGTAGCCACGGGCATACAACGAAACGCCGACCTCACAGATCTCTTCGCGCAGGGCGTTTTCATTGCTCATGCCGGTACTCCTGCCAGTTGCTTGAGGGCCTTGTCGAAGAAATCCGCGCCACCGAAATTGCCCGACTTGAGTGCCAGGGCCAGCGGTTCCCCGGGCGTGCTGATGCAAGCGGGCACGCCTGGGTCGATTTGTGCGCCGATCTGCAACAGCTGGATGTTCAGTGCCTGGACCACGGCACCCGAGGTTTCCCCCCCGGCGACCACGAAGCGTCGGACACCTGCGTCGCGCAGCCTGCCGGCGATCTGGCCCATGGCCTGCTCGACCAGATGCCCGGCGTGCTCGGCGCCTAACTCACGTTGTACCGCCTTGACCTCATCCGGAGTGTTGGTGGCGTAGATCAGCACTGTTTGCGCATGGTCAGCGGCGAAGGCCAGCGCCTCCTCGATGACCGGCTGTCCCGCCGCCAGGGCCAGCGGATCGACACGAAAGGCCGGACGACCTGCCTGCAGCCAGGTCGCTACCTGGCCATTGGTGGCCTGCGAAGCGCTGCCTGCGAGCACCACTTCGCCGCCTTCGACCGCGGTCACTTGTGCGGCGTCCAGGTCGCGCAACTTGCCGGCACGACGAAAGTTGTCCGGCAAGCCCAGCGCCAGTCCGGAGCCGCCGGTGAGCAGCGCCAGGTCCGCGCAGGCTTCGCCCAGTACATAGAGATCGGCATCGGACAAGGCATCGGCGACGGCCATGCGTACTCCGTCGGCGCGAAGCTGGGCGATGCGCGTTCGAATGCTCTCGACGCCACCGGATACGCTGTCGTGGCGCAACAGGCCGACCTTGCCCCGAGTCTGCGCTTGCAGCACGCGAACCAGGTTTGCGTCAGTCATCGGAGTCAGCGGGTGATGCTGCATGCCCGACTCGCTGAGCAATTGGTCCTGTACGAACAAATGCCCGCGAAAGACCGTGCGACCGTTTTCCGGGAAGGCGGGACATGCGAGGGTGAAATCACTGTCCAGTGCCTCGAGCAAGGCTTCGCTGACCTGGCCGATATTGCCGGCCGGGGTAGAGTCGAAGGTCGAGCAGTATTTGAAGAAAATCTGTTCGCAGTCACGCTCACGCAGCCAGCGCAATGCTTCGAGCGATTCCTTCACGGCATCGACGGCCGGCACTGTCCGCGACTTCAGGGCGATGACGATAGCGTCGGCGTCGAGCTGGCCGGCGACATCGGCAGCGGGTATGCCGATGCTTTGCACGGTGCGCATGCCGCCGCGCACCAGCATGTTGGCAAGGTCGGTGGCACCGGTGAAATCGTCGGCGATGCAGCCCAGCAGCGGCCGGGCAGGGGCATTCAACATGTTGAACTCCTCAATCTGGTTTCGCCGGGCAGGTATTCGTTGATGAACTGCTCGATCACATCGGTGAAATCCTCATCCGCGGTGAAGCCCAGGTCCCGGGAGTAGGTGGCGCAAAAGGCGCCTGGCCAAGAGCCGACGATGCGCTCGATCGCCGGATTGCGTTCCATGCGAATCCGTCCGGCCACTTCCTCGCCTGCGGTCTGGCGCAGGGCATCGATCATGCGTTCGACGGTAATCGACAGGCCCGGCATGTTGATTACCCGACCTTCAGTCAATTGCTCGCCGGACAGTTCATGACCATGGATCAGGTTGCGAATCGCCTGTGCTGGCGACATCAGCCAGAGCCGGGTATCGAGCGGTACCGGACATACGCTGGGTTGGCCGTTGAGCGGTTCGCGAATGATGCCGCTGGCAAAGCTGGACGCGGCCAGGTTGGGTTTGCCCGGGCGCACCACAATGGTCGGCATGCGCAGACTGCGGCCATCGACGAATGCGCGCCGGCTGTAGTCGGCGAGCAGCAGGTCGTTCATGGCTTTTTGCGTGCCATAGGAGCTCTGCGGCGCCCAGACCTGATCATCGCGGACACGTTCCGGCAACTGCCCGCCGAACACCGCGACCGAACTGGTCATTACCCATTTCGGGCAGGTGCCGAGTCGGCGAACGCGTTCGAGCATGTTTTGGGTCGCGGTGAAGTTGATGCGCATGCCCAGTTCGAAGTCGCCTTCGGCCTGGCTGGAAACCACCGCAGCCAGATGGAAGATGCTGTCTGTGTTTGCATCGATCAGGCGCTCCAGCACTTCAGGGTTGGCGATATCGCCGCACACCACTTTTACCCGGGGATCATCGATCCCTGTGAGTTCGACCATGTCGAAGGCGACGATTTGCCCGATGGGCCGGGACTGGCCAGTACGGTCGGTGAGCGAACCACGCAGCAGCAGCGCTTCGATCAGGCGGCGGCCGAGGAAGCCGGCTGCGCCGGTCACGAGAATATTCATGAGTTACTCCAAACGTCAGCGGTTGACGAGTTTTCCGGGAATTCTGAAGACCAGCAGGGCGCCGAGGAACAATGCACTCGCCATCACATACATGCCGATCGTAGTGCTGTGGGTTGCGTCTTTGAGGAAACCCATCAGGTACGGCGAGACGAAGCCCGCCAGGTTGCCCCAGGAGTTGATCAGGGCAATGCCGGCTGCCGCCGCCGTGCCGCCGAGGAAGGCAGTCGGCAGGCTCCAGAACAAGGGCAGGGTGCTCATGGCCCCCATCGAACCAAGGGTCAGACCGATCATGGAAACCGTGAAGTTGTCGCTCCAGGTCGCGGAGATGAACAGGCCGATACCGCCGAGCACGGCGGTCAGCGCCAGGTGCCAGCGCCGCTCGCGCAGCCGGTCGGCGCTACGCGAAACCAGAATCATGGTCATTGCGGCTGCGGCGTAAGGGATGGCGGTGAGCATGCCGACCTGCAAGACGTCGCTGACGCCGGCTTGGCGGATAAGGGTCGGCAACCAGAAACCGACGGTGTAGAAACCGGCGATCATGCAGAAGTAGATGGCTGTCAGCAGCCAGATGCGCGGCTGCAGGAACACCTCTTTCAGGCTGTGTTTCTGGTGGCCGGCGGTTTCCGCGTCGATGCGCGTCTGCAGCAGGGTTTTCTCTTCCCGGGTGAGCCAGCCGGCACTGGAGATGCGGTCGCTGAGGCAGAAAATCACCAGGATACCGACGGCGATCGAGGGCAGTCCTTCGAGAAAGAACAGCCACTGCCAGCCAGCATACCCGTGGTCACCGTTGAAGGCGCTCATGATCCAGCCGGACAAGGGCGCGCCGATCAGCCCGGACAGCGGCACGGCGGTGGCGAACAGGGCGTACATTTTGCCGCGGCGATGGGTCGGGAACCAGTAGGACAGATAGAGGATAACGCCCGGGTAGAACCCGGCTTCGGCGATCCCCAGCAGGAAGCGCATGATGTAGAAGGACATTGGCGTATTCACCAGTGCCATGGCCGAGGAGATGATTCCCCAGGTGATCATGATGCGCGCGATCCACAACCGTGCGCCGACGCGATGCAGGATCAGGTTGCTGGGAATTTCCACGAGGAAGTAGGCAATGAAGAAAATCCCTGCGCCAAGGCCGTAGATGGCTTCGGAAAATTGCAGATCGTCGGACATCTGCAACTTGGCGAAACCGACGTTCACCCGGTCCAGATAGGCAACCAGGTAGCACAGCAACAACAGCGGCAGGATACGCCACGCCACTTTGCGATACGCCAGATCCTCGAAGCGATCGGCGGGCACGACGGCACCGGTTTGAATCACTGATTCAGTCATGTGTTTCCCCCATCCTTTTTTTTGTAGTGGGTGACTTTGTTTTTGTCGGATTACATGATGTGGCGTTTTTTATCATAATACGTCATACGAATTCAACGGCTAAATCCAAAGAGGACGGCGGGTCTAAAATGCAGTACCGTTCACCGATTTGACCCCAGAGATGCCTATGCCCATTCGTGACAAATCTTCCTGTAGCGCCGATGCGCTGGGCGCCCTGAAAGACTCCGCCAAGGGCACGCTGTCCGATCAGGTGACGGCGGCCCTCAAGGCCTATATCGCCAGCGGCGAAGCGCTGCCGGGCGATCGCCTGCCCACCGAACCCGTGCTCTCGGAACGTTTCGGAGTCAGCCGGACAGTCATTCGGGAGGCGATCTCGCGCCTGAAGTCAGCCGGTCTGGTCGAGGTTCGCCAGGGCAGCGGTACCGTGGTCAGCGAAGGTGCGCACATCAAGGCGTTTACTATTGATCTGGATGTCGGCGGGTCGATCGAGGCGGTATTGAGGGTCACCGAACTGCGCCGCGGTATTGAAGGAGAGGCGGCGGCACTGGCGGCCCAACGGCATTCACCGGCGCAGCTGGAAGCCATCCACCAGGCACTGAAGGCCATTGATGCAGCCGAGCAGGCGAGTCGCGACGGGGTGGAGGAAGACCTGGCGTTTCATCACTCCATTTCCAGGGCTACCGGCAATCCGCTGTACCCGTCATTGCACGAATTCATCGCTCAATTCATCAAAGAGGCGATCCGCATCACGCGCTCCAACGAGGAGCGCCGCCGGGATCTGGCCAAGACCGTGCGGGCCGAGCACTTGGCCGTGTACTCCGCCATTGCCGCACGAGACCCCGAAGGCGCACGCCATGCGGCGCTCAACCACATCAATAATGCTGTCGAGCGGCTCAAGAGTGCCGATCCCTCGTTCTGGCAGAACCCGGGGACGAGAAAGCCTTAGCATCTGCACATCTCAATCGAGATGCTTGCCCACCACTTCGACTATTCGCTGAGCAATCTGCACAGCGTGGGTTTCCAGCGCGAAGTGGCCGGTGTCCAGCATCTCGACCACCGCATTCGGGTTGTCACGCTTGTAGGCCTCGGCACCTGGCGGAATGAAAAACGGATCGCCCTTGCCCCAAATCGCCAACGTCGCCACTTGGGTATCACGGAAGAATTGCTGGAACGCCGGGTACAGCTTCAGGTTGTTCTGATAGTCATAAAACAGATCGAGCTGAATGTCCTTGTTGCCGGGCCGTTCCAGCAATAGTGCGTCCAGATGATAACCCTCGGGTGCAATGAGTTCGGGGTTGTTCACGCCTTCCATATACTGCCAGCGCGTTCCCTCCAGGTGCAGGATGGCATCGTTGATCACCTGGCGATTGGCTTGCGACGGTTCGTCCCAATACTGGCGGATCGGCGCCCAGGCATCCCCCAGTCCTTCGAGATAGGCATTGCCGTTCTGCGAAACAATCGCGCTGACCCGCTCCGGATAAGCCAGCGCCAGGCGCAGGCCAGTGGGCGCGCCATAGTCGAAGAAATACATCGCATAACGCTTGAGACTCAGCACATCGACGAACTGCCGGATTGTCTCGCCGATGGTATCGAAGGTGTAGACGTAGTTGCGTTCGACAGGAACCTCGGTGAAACCGAAACCGGGCAGATCCGGCGCAATGAGGCGGTACTTGTCCGCGAGCTGCGGGATCAGGTCCCGGAACTGGTGCGATGAACTGGGAAAACCGTGCAGCAGCAAGAGCACGGGGGCGTCGGCTGCACCGGCTTCGCGGTAGAAAACCCTGACGCCGTCGGCTTCGACGAATTTGCAGGCAACGGTGGGCGTGCTCATGATTGATCTCCTTTGTAACTTGTAAAAATGTTTATACGGGTTACTGGTTTTTATTTTGCACGAGTCTTGTAACTGGTAAAATCTTTTTTGTGGGTTACAATTCGCGCATTGATTGCCGGGAGATTTCCATGACTGACGTCGTCACCACGCCTGACTTGCCCACGCCGCTGGTACTGGCCGACCATCCGGCGCTGGATTTGCTGAACACCCGAATGATGGTCGAAGGCCAACGCCGCGATCTGCTCAACAGCGATGCCGACGCGGCGCGCTGGCTGGAGCAGATCGGTTTCGGTCTGGCGACGGAAGTGGCGGTGGGTGACGGGCAGTTGCTTGCCCGGTTGCGCAAGCTGCGCGACTGCATCGAGAGCCTGCTCGTCGCCCGTCGAGAGAACCGCGTGGCGGATCCGGCGGCGCTGAATGCCTTTCTGCAGCGGGTGGTGCCGCAACTGGTGTGGGAGGAGACGGGCGCGCCGGTGCTGGATCGCTTCCGTCAGGGGGATGCAGGCCATCAGCGTCTGGGCAGGCTCGCTTACGCCGCCGCGCAGTTGCTGGCAGAAGGCGATTTCAACCTGGTGCGCAAATGCGAAAGCCCCGAATGTTCATTGATGTTTTACGACCGAACCAAATCGCACAAACGACGCTGGTGCAGCATGGCGCTGTGCGGAAATCGGCATAAGGTCGCCGAGTTCCGCAAGCGACGTCAGTGTGTTCCGGACTGAAGGCCATAACCCTGGATGGTGCTTGCGGGGCGGATCTCTGAGAGCGGCGATCAACTCGGTGAGCCAACCTGATGCGGCAAAACCCGTCCCAGCACCTGGGCTTTCTATTGTGTGCAGGGTTCGGATGGAATGAGGATGACCAGATCCGTATCACCTGTGTCGACACCCGCTTGTGAAAGCAAGGTCGTCACTTGTCCGCGGTGGTGGGTCTGATGGTTGAAGAAGTGCATGACCAAGCCATAAAAGCTCTTGTCAGCGGGCACTCCCTTCATGCTTGAGTACTTGAGAGTGTGATCCAGATCCGACTCGGTAATGGAGCGAGACCACTGGACAATGACCTGATCGAGCCACACTCGATGTGCCGACAGCTCGCGGATATTCGAGAACAGTAACTCGTTGAGATTCCTGGGGGCAGACAGCTGTCGAATCGGCTCCAGTGCCAAGTGGTTCGCCGGGTGCGCGGCGAATCGCTTGAGCCAGACAGTGTCCCCGGCCACCAAGTGATTCAGGGTCCCGAGAATGGAACCAAAGAATGCTTTCCTGTCCGCTGCGAGTTCTTCATCAGACAGGCTGTTGGCCGCTTGATAGATCTTTGCGTTCATCCACTCGTTGTAGGTCGCCATCAGGCAGGTATGGCGGGTGCGGCTCATGGTGTTCCTCCTTTCAGGCAACCCATATTGCTTTCGACGTCCTTATCAGGATAACTGCAGCCTTGTCCTGGCTTGAGGTGACGGCAATGTTTGATCTGACCTCTATCGTGACGTATGTAGCCGTCGTCATCGGTCTTTTTTTAATCCCGGGCCCCGCGGTGCTGCTGGTCATCACACGCACCCTTCAAGGTGGACGTAAAGTCGGCATTGCCACAGGGCTGGGTATTGCAACAGGAGACCTGATCCATACGTTGAGCGCAGCGCTTGGTTTATCGGCAATTCTGATGACCTCGGCACTCGCGTTCGATGTCGTGAAGACGGCAGGCGCCTGTTACCTGATCTATCTGGGCGTGCGTGCATTTTTTGCTGAATCCAGCACCACTGCGCGAACATCCTTGGCTGGCGTGACATTGCCCCAGGCTTTTGTTCAAGCGGTCGGCGCAGAGGTACTGAACCCGAAAACCGCCCTGTTTTTCCTGGCATTCCTACCTCAATTCATTCACCTGGAATCAGGCTCATCCTTGAGTCAGTTCGCGGTGCTTGGCTTGATATTCTCGGGGCTCAGCGCGGTCTATACCAGCGTCATTTCCATCACCATTCGTCCCTTGAGCCAGTGGGTCAAGGGCCTTTCAGGGTTACGTCGCTGGGAGGGGAAAATTATAGGAACGTTGTTTGTAGGGCTCGGAGTGAAGGTGGCTTTTCAGCAACGATAAGACGGGATTGACGACGGGTTGTTTCTGGCCGTTTTCTGCCTTTGGCGAAAGGCTGTATCCGACCGAGGCTGTGTAAAAACGTTCTCGACCAGTAACGGCGATCTGATTCGGGTCAAATAACGCGATCCCGCGCAAATTTCAGGTCTTGATTTGACCAGAACTCCGGCAGATTTCACGTAGCAACGCAGACCTAAAAAATGATGCAGGCGTTTTTACACAGCCTGGGCCAGAAGCCATTCACGTTTCGTCGGAAAAGTGTCTCTGAGCCACATTCGGGGGGACAATCGAGAGCGATCTTCACATCTCGATCATGTATGCCCTTAGGGCGTGGTCAGGAGGAAACCATGAGCAAACGCGACAAGCGTGGCAATCCTGTTTCCTATGGCGTGCAGGAGGCGATCGATGCTCTGGATAGCGCTTGCGACTTGCTGCATGCCTACCAGGCCGATCCTCTGGCGGCGGCTGACAAAATTATCGCGCAGCACCCGGATTTTGCGCTGGCCTACGCCTTTCGTGCTGGCGCGATTGCGACTGCGACCGACAAAGCGTTTGACTCAGAGCTGTTCAAAAGTTTGGACGCGGCAGAGCGGTTGGCGCCGAAAGCGAATGATCGCGAGCGGCAGCATATCCATGCCGTACGCGCTTGGTTCGACGGCGACTGGGAGCGGGCAATCGAAACCTGGGGGCGTGTTTCGATGGAGCACCCCCGCGATCTGCTGGCACTGCAATTCGCCCATTTGGGCGACTTCTATCTAGGTTACTCGCACATGCTACGTGATCGCGTGGCTCGTGTGATGCCGCGCTGGGATAACCAGACTCCTGGCTTTGGCTTTGTGAAAGGGATGTATGCCTTTGGCCTGGAAGAGGCAGGGGATTACCGGCAGGCCGAAGAGCAGGGGCGCGAGGCTGTTGCCTTGAACCCGCAGGATGGCTGGGCAGTGCATGCCGTCACCCATGTCATGGAAATGCAGGGCCGTAGCGAAGAGGGGGCCAAGTATCTTTCATCCAGCGCCAGTGCTTGGGCTCCCAATAGCATGTTTGCCTTCCATTTGTGGTGGCACCAAGCGCTATTCCTCCTTGAGGCCAATGATGTGGCGGGCGCGTTTCGTCTCTTTGATGAGGACATTTCAGCGGGTGGATTTGGTCAAGCGCTTGAGCTACTTGATGGATCAGCGCTGCTCTGGAGACTCTCTCTGCTCGGTCATGACGTTGGAGATCGGTGGAAAGGACTGGCCGAAAGATGGGAGTCCCGTTGTGAAGACGGCTTCTACGCCTTTAACGACGTGAACGCGATGATGTCATTCGTGGGTTCTGGAAACAGCCGTGCACAAACTCAGCAATTGGATACCCTGAAGCGGGCCGCTGCTGGCACTGGTACCAACGCCATGATGAGTAGAGAGATTGGTGTGCCGGCGTGCGAAGGGTTGGTGGCGTTTGGTCGTGGGGATTACGCCCAGGCTATAGCGTCGTTGATGCCGCTACGAGCCAAAGCCAACCGCTTCGGCGGTAGTCACGCGCAGCGTGATGTCTTCTCATGGACGCTGACCGAAGCCGCTATTCGCCTTGGCAACCGCACACTTGCCGAGGCACTGGTTGCCGAGCGCCTTGCATTGAAGCCTGAGAGCCCGATCAACCGCGCCTGGAAAATACGCGCGGGTCAATTTCAGCCGCTGCATGCGCGATAGCAGGAAGTCCGACCAATGATAGATCTATTTTCTCCGGGGCTTGCAGCAACCTTGTAGAAGCGGGCAGCTATGGGTCCAGGCTGTGTGAACACGCCAGTGATTGTCTAACCTTCTGATCGTCGAGATCGTTTCGGGGGCGATCATGAAGCGATTCATTGAAGGTGAGGCTCGGACGCAAGTCACCTTGCTGCCGGAGTGTCTGGACGATTACGTAGCTGAAGAAAATCCAGTGCGCGTGGTCGACGTTTTTGTCGATGAACTCGACCTGGGTGCACTTGGGTTTGTGGGTGTCGATCCTGCTGCAACGGGCCGTCCGGCCTACCATCCAGCGACCTTGCTAAAGATCTATATCTACGGCTATCTCAATCGGATTCAGTCCAGCCGCCGGCTTGAACGTGAGGCCGAGCGCAACGTCGAGTTGATGTGGCTGACGGGGCGTTTGGCTCCTGACTTCAAAACCATCGCCGACTTTCGCAAGGACAACGGCAAAGCCATTCGCAGTGTATGCCGCCAGTTCGTAGTGCTTTGTCGCAACCTCAATCTCTTCTCTCAATCGATCATCGCCATCGATGGCAGCAAGTTCAAAGCCGTCAACAACCGTGACCGTAACTTCACCCAGGGCAAAGTGAAGGCGCGCATGCAACAGATCGAGCAGAGCATTGATCGTTATCTGGCGGCGATGGATTCGGCGGATCGGGCAACGCCCGAAGTGGCCGAGGCCAAAGCCGAGCGGCTGAAAGAAAAAATCGAAACCCTGAAAAAGCAGATGCAGAAACTCAAGGACATCGAGGCGCAGCTCCACGACAGTCCAGACCAGCAAATCTCCCTCACAGACCCAGATGCACGCTCAATGGCCACGAGCGGACGAGGCACCGGGACGGTTGGCTACAACGTCCAAACAGCTGTCGACGACAAGCACCATCTGATCATTGCCCATGAGGTGACCAACGTTGGTAATGATCGTGGGCAACTGAGCAATATGGCGAACCAGGTGCGTGAAGAAATCGAGGCTGAATCGCTAACGGTGGTGGCCGACCGAGGCTATTACAAAGGTCTGGAAATCCTTGCCTGCGAGCAAGCCGGTATCACTACCTTCGTACCGAAACCCCTGACATCAGGCAGCAAAGCCGAAGGCCGATTTGGTAAGCAGGACTTCATCTACGTTGCTGCATCGGACGAGTATCGATGCCCTGCGGGACAGTTACTGACCCGGCGGCATTCTTCGGTGGAAGACGGCATGCTACTGCACTGCTATTGGTTCTCGGGCTGCCAGTCCTGCGCAATGCACAAGCAATGTACGACGGGCAAGGAGCGTCGGGTAAAGCGCTGGGAACATGAAGCCGTAGTCGATGCAATGCAACTACGGCTGGAAAATGATCCAACGATGATGAGGCGTCGCCGACAGACCGTTGAACATCCTTTTGGAACGCTCAAATACTGGATGGGAAGTACCCACTTCCTGACCAAAACCCTGCCGAGGGTAAGCACCGAGATGAGCCTTCACGTGCTGGCCTACAACCTCAACCGAATGATGAGCATCTTCGGCATCGCAGAACTGCTTGAAGCGATCAGGGCGTGAATCCAGCCGCTTGATCGTCCGTGAGTGGCCGTTTCGGCCGCTGACGCGGCCCAAACGGCACTACAAACGCCGATGTAGCTGACTAGGGCAATTCGCGCTTCCGTCTGCTGGTTTCGCAGGCAACACGCGCAGCTCTCAGTTTTCGACGTATTCAGTGCGTTTTCACACAGCCTGGACCCATAACGGTCGCTCAAAACTTCTGTTCACTATGAAGGGAATCCCCCCCCTACACGCGCATTCCCATCTCGAGTGCACGTGCCTCAAACCCCAACTCTGTGTACAGACGCGTGGCACGTGCATTGAACGTCCACACAGACAGCCTTATGTCTTGGGCGTTGTTCTCGATTGCCCAGTTTTGAACGAGTTGTACCAGGTTTCGACCAATGCCTTTCCCCCAAAAATGCTCGGCTACACACACCGATCCGATACGAACAATAGCCAGTGGTTGCATCAGCGGCCCGGAGCTTATCGACAGGCTGGCAGAAATGAAGGCTGCGGCCTGGTGACCGACATTCGCAATGAATACAACCTGACCCGGCTTCTCGAAAAAACTCATCCAGTGAGGAAGGTCACGCGAAAAATCTTGGGTGGCAGCTGCATAAATATCGGGACGGGCAGCGTGATGTACCGCGTTAAGCACCTGGCCCAACTCACAAATGGTCAGTGCATCCTCTACGGTTGCCGTTCGGTACGTAATGACTTCATCCATGATGCGCAACTCTCCTTGAATGTGTTGGTGCTCCGCAGGACTCCCGGTCTTTGTCTCATAGCGAGGAGGAAATTCCAATGACCGCTCCCGGCCGACTTCTGCGTGCCACGACCGGATGAAACCGACCCTAAGCGGCCTATCGCTACACACCATGCAGACAAACACTGGGGCTCTTAATGAGGCAAAAGCTTGGCTTCAAAATGCACCTCGATCGCGCCATTGCCTATAAACGCTGACGTCGACCCTCATTACCTCGAAATAGAGATCGATGTAATGAGGGGGACCAGGTCCCTTTCTGTCTGAAGATGTCCGGAGGGCCGTGAAATCGACGCCTGCCTGGGCGCCGCCAATCCAAAGTTGAGGTCATTGGCTGCCGTTCGATTGGGTACAGGAATCCATCGAGATGAGCGCGCGATTTACCGAGCCACTACGGAGCGCAGGGTCACCAAATAGTGAAGCTGCCCCTCCACAATGACGATCAATCCATTGCAGCTTACGAGCTATGCGGAAATCGTGCGCGTTCGGTAATAACTTGGAATTTCAGCTGCGTAAAAACTGTTTTTTGCTCTGCAACGTAGCATTCGGTAACGAATCGCACCGTGTTGGCGTACCCGCCTGTCCATAAAAGGCGTTCTCCAGACAAAAAACTTTCAAGCAGGCCTTAAGTTCAATAGTTGGCACAGTATCCGCATATATGTAACTAAGTGATTGTTGAACAATCATGGCCGCCCTTACTGCTTCCACCTACCGAGGATACGAACATGCAAAAAGGTCTGATGGGCAAGAAAACCACGCGCAACCTCGCGTTGACGATCGCCCTGGCTTGCGTGGCGCCGCTACTGTCTGCCGCAGAGATCAAGGGCACGCTCAAGCAGGGAGAGCTGTCGGTCGGTTCCGACCTGACTTATCCGCCCTACACCTATCTGGAGCAAAAGCAGCCAACCGGCTTCGACCCCGAGTTCATGCAGTTGATAGGCAAACAACTGGGGCTGGAGCCGCGCTTCCTCGACACTCGTTTTGCCAACCTGATACTGGGTGTCAATGCCCAGCGTTTCGACGTGGTCGCCTCGGCACTGTACGTCACCCCGGAACGCTCCAAGCAGGTAGATTTCCTCAGCTACCTGAAGACCGGCTCTTCGCTGATGGTGCTCACCGCCAGCGACTTCAGGCCACAGCGGCCGGAAGACCTTTGCGGCAAGCGCGTGGGCTCGATCAAGGGCGCGTCCTGGGTTCCCAAGCTCAACAAGGTTTCCACCGAATACTGCCTGGCCTCGGGCAAGCCGGCGATCGAGTCTCGTGAATTCCCTACCTCGCCCGAAGCAGCTCAGGCCCTGCTGGCCAAGGCGGTCGATGTGCAGATGGAGGATCCCGCAGTAGCCAAGATCACCGTACAAAAACTGCAGGGCAAAACGGTTATCAGCTCCAGCGAACTGATCTATCCGGTGGTCATCGGGCTGGCCGTGCGCAAAGGCAACCAGGCGTTATTGGGAGAGCTGACCACGGCACTTGGCCAGATCAAACAGAACGGCAGCTACGGTGAATTGCTCGCCCGCTACAACCTGGACGAACCGAATGCCGAGGAGATCAACGCGGCGCTGGGCACCACCACACACTGAGACATTGCGCCGAGCGCACCCGGTAGCCGATTCATCGATTCTTTCCAGTCTGTGGAAAAATCACAGCAACGCGGAGTAAGTACATGCAATTCGATTGGCACTACACCTTGGGCCTATTGTGGAACGGCGACTTTTGGCGAGCCGTGGCGACTGTGGTCGAACTGAGCCTGGAAACCTGGCTGCTGGGTATCGTCTTCGGTTTCTTCCTGGCCCTGGCGCGACAGTCGCAACGGCGTTTTCTGCGGGACGCGGCCAGCCTCTATATCTGGTTTTTCCGTAGTCTGCCGTTACTGGTTCTGTTGATCTTCGTCTACAACCTGCCCCAGGCGTTTCCTTCCACCAGTGCGCTGCTTTCCAATCCCTACTCGGCAGGCCTTATCGCTTTGGTACTCAGTGAAGCGGCGTATATCGCAGAGATCCACCGGGGCGGCCTGCTGGCTGTGGCCAAGGGTCAATTAGAAGCGGGCAAGGCCCTGGGCGTCGGCTATCGCGGCGTACAGCAACTGATCGTGGTGCCTCAGGCGCTGCGCGTCGCGTTGCCGACCCTGGCCAACGAATACATCACCATCGTCAAGCTGACCTCGCTGGTTTCGGTGATTTCGCTGTCGGAAATCCTGCTGGTCGGCCAACAGCTCTACACCCAGAACTTCCTGGTCATGGAGACCATGTTCGCGGTGGCCTTCTACTACGTGTTTATCGTCACGGTGTTCAGCCGCCTGTTGCGTCTGCTGGAAAACCATCTGGACGTGACCCTGCGCAAACCGAAGCTCATCGCCCCCGTCGAACTCGGGCAGGTGGCGACCCGGCGTGCTGCCGGCCAGGCCGAGCCTGGTGAGTTTGCCCTTCAGGCGCGGGGCGTGCGTAAGTCGTATGGCGAACTGGAGGTGCTCAAGGGCGTCGAGCTGAATGTGCGTTGGGGCGAGGTGGTGTCGATCATCGGCCCATCCGGCTCAGGCAAGACCACGCTGATCCGCACCATGAACGGCCTGGAAAGCCTCGACCATGGCGAAATCACTCTGCAAGGCCAACCCTTTCTGCGGGGCAGCAAAGAACCGCAAGGCGCCTTGGGTCACAAGGTGCATATGCAGGGCATCGTGCAGGTCGGGATGGTCTTCCAGGGCTTCAACCTGTTCCCGCACAAGACGGCCCTGGAAAACGTCATGCTTGCACCGGTCTATCACGCCCATGGTGGCGGCGATGATTTGCGCTTGTTGAGCCTGGCGCTGTTGCGCAAAGTGGGCATGTTGGAGCATGCCGGCAAATACCCGCACCAACTGTCCGGCGGCCAGCAACAGCGGGTGGCGATTGCCCGGGCGTTGGCCATGCGACCTTCGGTGATGCTGTTCGACGAGCCGACTTCGGCCCTCGACCCGGAACTAGTCGGCGATGTCCTGGCGGTGATCGAGGAACTGGCGCGCGAAGGCATGACCATGGTGATCGTGACCCATGAAATGAACTTCGCCTTCAGGCTCTCCGACCGGGTGGTGTTTATGGAAGGTGGCGAGATTATCCAGAACGCCGCGCCGCGCGAGATGCTGGAACAGCGAAGCGAGCGCATGACCAAGTTTCTCAAAGACGTACAACTCGCGTGAACGGAGGGAGTGCACGGTGAGTCAACCCAAGGAAAAAAGCCTGTCGCTGCCGGACCAGGTCGCCATCGAGCTGCGCGAAGACATCATTGGCGGACGCCTGTTGCCAGGCATGCCACTGGTGGAAAGCGAGCTGGTCAACGCCTACAACGCCTCGCGCAACACCGTACGCGAGGCGCTACACCAGTTGGGTCGCGAAGGCCTGACCAGCTATGTGCGCAACAAAGGCGTGATGGTGCGCCGAATGGGTATCGACGATGTGCGCGACATCTTCAAGGTCCGCCGCACTCTCGAATTGCAGGCGATCGCCGCGAGCAAACCGTTACGCGAGTACCAGTCCGATCTGATGCTCGATGCCATCGAGGCGGCGCAACTGGCCCAGGATCGCGAGAACTGGCAAGCCTTCGGTACCCACAGCCTGCGTTTTCACCAACACATCGTCGGCCTGATGCGCAGCCCGCTGTTCGACGAATTCTTCACCCACGTGGCGGCTCAGATGCGCCTGGTGTTTTCCAACGCTCCCAGCGAGGAAACGTTCCAGAAACCCTGGCTTGAACGCGACCGGCATATTCACGACCTGCTGGGCGATGGCCGCAAGAAGGAAGCCGAGGAAGCCATGAGCAGCTATCTCAACGACTCCGAACTCGTGCTGCTGGATATTCTGAGCAGCCGACCAAAACACTGAAGAGAGGATCCATCATGTACAAGGATTATCCAGCGGCCTACCAAGTCAGCAAGGGCGCCGCATTGCAGGTAGACAAAGCGTTCTATGACCGCGTGCGCGAAAGCAAGGAAGGCCGCACGCTGGTCGAGCAATTCGAAGTGCCGATTCGCACCGGCCGCGCCTGGAAGGTGCCGGCGGGGCATGTGTTTCGCGTGACCACGCCTGTGGGGCCGCAGGTCGGCGACTTCAACGTGTGGAGCGCCAACGATCCCCGCGAACGCATGTGGGCGGCCCGCACCCGTCAGTTGCAAGGCGCGCACGTCACCACCTACGACCGCTTGTGGTCGAACCTGCCGTTCCTGCGACCGATGGTCACCATCACCGACGACAGCCTGGCCGACTACGGCATCGACGAACATGGCGGCCGTTTGCACGACCTGCTCGGCACCCGCTGCGATCCTTACGTGAACAAGATGCTCACCGGCGAGGATTTCCATCACCATTGCCACTCCAACCTGACCCGCGCGGTGTTGCCGCACGGCCTGACCGAGTTCGACGTGCACGATGTGTTGAACATTTTCCAGTGCACTGGCCTCAATCACGACGACATGTACTTCATGAAGGCGTGCCCGGCGAAGCAGGGCGACTACCTGGAGTTCTTCGCGGAAATCGACCTGCTCTGCGCGCTGTCCACCTGTCCGGGCGGTGACCTGTCATTGCCGATGTGGGGCCCCGACGCGGAGGATCCGCTGAAGGTTTGCCGTCCTCTCGGCGTGGAAATCTACCGTCTCGACGATTCGCTGCTGGAGGGTTGGAAACAGCCTGAGCGCGCCGCTTATAACGGTAACCACGGCTTGCTGATTCCCAAGGCCGAGTGGGAAAAGTAAACACCGAGTCGATTGACACCCGGGATGTCCGCCTGCCCCGGGTGTCTTCGCAAGCTGTCGGCGGACGAATGTTCATGAAGGCGCGATGTTATTAGGTGAGAATTGAGTGAGCCGTTCCTGTCGATCCAGGGAAACAGTGAGCCACCGGTTTGAAGGTTGAGTCCTCTTGGTCATGGGGCCTTAGCTCTGTTGATGTTTTAGCAAATGGCAAACAGGTATTGTGGCACCGGAAAGTCCGTATTGGCTGATTTCTGCCTGTCACCAAGGGATGCAATCGACCCAAAAGAGACGCTCAGCAGCGTCTCTGGACTCCGGGCCTTTTTACTTGTCAGTAGGGTTTGTCGCCGATAATGGCCGCACGCTCCATCTTGCGATGGCAGGGCGGATAGTCCATCACTGCATAGTGCTGGGTGCAGCGGTTATCCCATATCGCCACGCTGTTTTTCTTCCAGCGCCAACGGACCTGGTACTCGGGGTTGTAGGCCTGGCTGATCAGGTACTTCAGCAGGTCGACGCCTTTTTGGTTGTAGTCCTGGCCGACACGCACACGTCCCTGGCTGTGGTAATTCACGAAATGCGTAGCGTAGGCATTGACGAACAGCACCTTCTCGCCAGTTTCGGGATGGGTACGCACCACCGGATGCTCGGCATCCGGATATTGCGCCTTCATCGCCAGGCGCTTTTCCTTTGGCATGGCGGCGGCGAAGGAAGAATTGAAGCTGTGGTTGGCGATCAGGCTGTCGATTTCCTGCTTCACATCTATGGGCAGGTTGTCATAAGCCAGCACCATGTTGGCCCACATGGTGTCGCCACCGGTCAGTGGGCATTCGATGCAACGCAGTACAGCGCCCATCGGAGGCGATTCACGCCAGGTGGCATCGCAGTGCCACGCATTCTCGTAGCGATCCGCCGGGTTCTCCGGGGTCTTGTAGATTTGCACGAGACCAGGGGCCTCCGGATGGCTGGGGAGCATCGGATGGGTTTCAAGCTGGCCGAGGCGCATGGCAAATGCTTCGTGATCGCGGCGCGAGAGCTTGTCCAGATCCTGGTCGCGCAGGAACAGCACCTTGAACCTCAATAGCGCCGCGTAAATTTCATTGAACAATTCATCATCGCGTACTGCGTCGCCCAGGTTCACGTTGAGCAGTTCCGCGCCGATGGCACAGGTTAGTTGTTCGACTCGCATGGCGTCTCCGTTTCGATGGTTTATGGCCGGACCGTGGGCGGGGCAGGTGAAATCGTGCCTTGATACACGGTGGCGCTTTTTATTGTTGATCCAGTCTTTGCGGGTTCGGTGAGTGGGGATACGCGTGCCCGGCATACGCTCTGGCCCGATCGGCAGAGCGATTGCGGCCTCATGGTAGATTGCTCGAGAGCGCCGTCATGGGCATTGCGGGACAAATTCTTCGCGTATTGGGACGCTGGTTGTGCAACAACATCTAGCGAGTTCGAATTTGCAGGAATGCGCGCAGTGGTTGGTTCTTCGAGGGTGAGCAGCGCGAGCATGCCCAAATTGGAAGGTGTCTCGTTTCTGCGTCAGGGTGTACCGGGATTCTCCTGTCCCAATATCACAATATTGCGTCCTGAAAAGCTGAGTGCAAGGCGCCCTCTGAGGACTACCTTCAAGCCGACTACTGAAAATAGATGGAGGTAGAAAGTGGATGCACGCACTGCAATGCGCATTGGTCAACCCTGACCGCCGAATCCCTGCTCAAGAACGTTCTGCCGGGCAACGGCATGGCCCTGGCCATGTAGATGAACTCGCGTGCGGGCTTTGTAGACACTATCGCTCGCCGTCCGGCTACACGCTTGATAACAACAATAAAATAAAGACCTCGAGGAGGCTGCATGGCCTTTCACCCAATCGCCGCCGACGATGACGATGCTGGTTGCGTCAGCGTTGCGCGCCAATATGCCTGGATCGTTTTTGCACTGACGTTCGGCCTGTTGATTTCCGATTACATGTCGCGTCAGGTGCTGAACGCGGTATTCCCCCTGCTCAAGACTGAGTGGGCGTTGAGCGACGGACAGCTCGGTCTGCTCAGCGGCATCGTTGCCCTGATGGTCGGCCTGCTGACGTTTCCCCTGTCGTTGCTGGCTGACCGTTTCGGCCGGGTCAAGAGCCTGGCGCTGATGGCGTTGCTGTGGAGCGTGGCGACCCTGGGTTGCGCGGTGGCGCAGGATTACCAGCAGATGTTCATCGCGCGGTTCATGGTCGGTGTCGGTGAGGCAGCCTATGGCAGCGTCGGCATCGCGGTAGTGATCTCGGTGTTCCCCAAACACATGCGCGCGACCCTGACCAGTGCCTTTATGGCCGGTGGTTTGTTCGGCGCTGTTTTAGGGATGGCCCTGGGCGGCGCCATTGCGGCCAAGTTGGGCTGGCGCTGGTCGTTCGCCGGCATGTCGCTGTTTGGCCTGGTGCTGGCGATGCTGTATCCGCTCATCGTCAAGGAAGCACGTATTGCGCCGCCACGTGCCGCGCCAGTGGCGAACAGGGCAACGGTGGTGGTCAAGCGTCCGCTGCGCACGCTGTGGTCCAGCCGTTCGGTGGTGTCGACCTACATTGCCAGCGGCTTGCAGTTATTCGTGGGCGGCACGGTGATGGTGTGGATTCCCAGCTACCTCAATCGCTACTACGACATGCCCACCGACAAGGCCGGTGGCATGGCGGCGAGCATCGTGCTGTGCAGCGGTGTGGGGATGATTGTGTGCGGCATGCTCAGCGATCGGCTGTGTCGTCACTCGCCGGAGCGCAAGGTCAGCCTGGCCATCGGCTTCTGCCTGGGCAGTTGCCTGTTGCTGTCGGCGGCTTTTGCCTTGCAGGCGGGGCCGGTGCAACTGGCGCTGATCTGTCTGGGCATGTTGATTGCCACCGGCACCACTGGCCCCGCCGGTGCGATGGTTGCCAACCTGACCCATTACTCGGTGCACGGCACGGCCTTCGCCACGCTGACCCTGGCCAACAACCTGCTGGGGTTGGCACCGGGGCCGTTCATCACCGGTCGGGTGTCGGACCTCATCGGTCTGCATGCGGCATTTCAATTGGTTCCATTGATCAGCCTCGTGGCGGCGGCGGTGTTCTTTTATGCCAAGTGTCATTACCACAAAGATATCGCCCGCCTTCAGGGGCAGAGCGTGCCTGAGTCCATCAGTGAAGTCGGGTTAGAGGTGAAATTGTGAGTCGCCGTTTACATCTCGACCTGTGTTTCATTTTCATTGGGGGCTGATCGGCAGATGCCGCTGGGAGGGAGCGCGAGGCTCCCGACCTGTATCACAAGCACCTTTTTTTGCGGCGACTGTACCAGCAGTCGCCGTTTTTTTGTGCGCCCAGCATGGGCGCAATCTTGCGGGTGAAAGTCCCGTCGTAAGCTGACCACAGCGAACGAAGTGAAGCGCAACTGCATGAGGGCGACCGAGTGTGGGGAGGAAGCGTGAATCGAA
>NZ_JAHBCX010000004.1:0-148155 GCF_019955895.1 Pseudomonas sp. GL-B-12 | reverse complement strand
CCCCTAGGCCGATGACCAGGGCGATGAAGAAAAACACAATGGGGAACATCCCCGACACCGCCGCCAGCGCCTGGGTGCCGAGCATCTGGCCGATGTAGATGCTGTTGACCGTGCCGGACATGGATTGCAGGAAGTTCGACAGGACCATGGGGGCGAGGAACAGCAGGTAGGTTTTCCAGAGGTGGCGTTGGGGGGGTGGGGTTTGCATTCGGGAAGGTCCATCTCGACGGCGGGAGCGATGATTAAGGATAGCGTTGGTGGCTGAAACCAAGGGGCGCTGAACATCTCAGGTCTGTGTTTATATTTCCAGCGACGTGAGGTGAAAGGCCTGAAGTTTCATCATCACCGGTCCTACACAAAACTCGGAATCCCTCACCTTCCCGCGCTGATCTCCTGCGGCTTATAGTCGGCGCCGTCGCCCAGATGGCGATTCGGGTTTGGCGACCTGACAACAGAGAATGACCGACTGACGGCCTTGAGCCCATCTAAAAGAGATCATTCAAAATGAATCGATACATGCCCCTCACCGGAATCGACCTGGTTCCGGCCTCCCTGCTTATCGACACCCAAGCCCCACTCGACGTTCTGCAAGCCATGGCGGATTACCGCATTCGTACAGTCACGCAGGTGCTGGAAAACATCGCCTATCGCTCCGAACTCGGTTGCGACACGGTGGTGCTGGAGGACTTCTGCAAACTGCTGGTCATTCCGTTGCGCGATGGTTGTGATTTGATGGATGTGATTGGCCGGCAGTTGCGGGCGCAGGTTGCGGAGTAAAGAAAAACGGGGGCTCTCGCGCCCATTTTATTGCTACGCCAGAAAGGGGTTGCCCCTCAGCTTGATTCGAGGCCGCGAAAAACCAATCAGACGAAGATATTCAATATGCCCGTAACAAAGAGAAGAGCCGCTGCGGCAGCGGCTCAACCTGGGAAACCTTCGATGATTTAAACGACTGGACAAGGGAACCGGACGACCACGAAATGATGGCTACTGTCATCGGTCTCTGGCACCTGCGTTCAGGCACCTGGTGCTGTCAATCAAAGGTATATTTGCCTTCGAGCATGAATGCCGGCTCTCTCCAGTTGGGCCCTCTCACAACCCCACCCCCACTATATTTGATAAAACCGGCATCACACATTTTATGGACAAGGTTCAATAGCCCTATGTTGTTCTCCACATGCGCCCAGTTAGCCCGATTATAAAGGCCATCAAGCTGAGGAAAGGAAATACCCAATTGATTTTTGGTTACAAATAGAATTACCTCTTCAGGTTTTTCGTTAAGTACGATGGTTGCAATGACGCTCATTATATTACCCCTCCAAGTTCCTTGTACTCTCGTTCCCTTTGCTTTTCATCCGCTTCTAAAGCATCAGGACTATAGAGCAATTCAAAAGCATCCTTGACTTTGTAGTCCTCCAGCGTCGCGGCGTGAGTGTTGTTCCAAATAACACCGTCATCCGAGTTTACACCGTCAGCTACACCTAATGCTCTGAAACGTTCGAGTTCTCTGATTTCATGAGTATAGAAGCGTTTGTCCACATCTGTGATTACCAATTCACCCAGCAGAATTTTTTTCAAGCGATCAATCATGATGGCATTGGCATCCGAAGACCTGAAACGTCCCGTATGTAATTTGATCAGGTCAATACCCGCTTGGGTCACCGTAGCACTGGTCCAATCGAGATCGAGGATTGGGCCTCCAGCTTTGGCGGGATTGAAAAATCGACCACTGTATTTTCCCCTTGTGGTTGCTCCTTCATAAGGACTATTAAAAACAACGTAGATTGGCGGCAGACCGCTTTCAATCGGAAAGCAGTAAATGCAATCCCTGAAATCAGGCAATTCGAACGCGGGTAAGGTTTCAGGCTGCACAAGCAATGGCGACAGCGTAACTCCAGTGTAAGTCGGTACTTGCGCAGGTCGGGCGGGCGAAGTTGTCGAACCGTTTCCCAAGTGAATAATGGGAAAACTGAGGATATTGGGCGGTGTATCGTTTGACGTAAAACTGTAGCTGCTGGTCGCTGGATCGAATGCCAATGCTCGTACTGGCACTTTTGCCGAGACACTCCCTCCAGCCGGGGTTGCAACGAGTGTGTATTGATTAAGCTCGCCAACAATCCGATAAGGAAGGTCAATGGTTCCTTCGGCAGCGGCGATTTCATTCAGGTTTGACGGCAGCTTTGGCAAAAAAGTGCTACCGGACAGTGTGAGAACTGTTTGAGGAAAGCGTTCGCCGTTAGCAAGAGCAGGTGAATAGAACAAGGCCCCGATCCCAACAGCAGTGGCCCGACTGATAAGCGCTTCCCCCAACCCTGCCAATAACTTAATGCCTCCATGAATCACTGCCCTGAAGGTCCAACCGTCGGCGACATGGATGGCAATGGCACCCGCCACAGTTCCTGCCTCTGCGCCATTACCAATGGGTAACCTGTAGGTGTAGGCGACTTCGCCCCTTGCCAAGGCGCGATGAATTGCAGCGTCTGCAGTTGTGGAAGCGTCCTCCAGAATGGGGATGGCTTCGACCAGGATTCGTTTAACGTAGGCGGCAGTTAGCGATAATAGGAACTCTTCATAAATGCTTAGTCGCACTGCCATATCTTCTTCGACATCCACATCCGTTGCAAATACCGCGGCACTCATTTTTCTGTCTAGCGACAATGCGTCTAAACCATTATATAGTATTGCGTCGTGCCAACTCCTGTGCATTTTGGCCCTTTGCAGAAGCTCAACGATGATCGCTTTCTTTTTTAAGGCAGCTTCCAACGCATTGAGTTCCTGCCCGTCAATGGCTGCAACTATGCGTTTTTCTAGATAATCTCGAACATTCGGTGCACCACCCGAAAAACTACTCTTTATCTGATCGTGCACCGAAAGCCCTATCGCCACCAACTTTTGGTATGCGTCGCTGGTGTTTTTGACACCCTCAATACTATGGGGCGTAGTAACCGTCGGGACAGTCCCATCCCAAAACAAAATACTATCGAAGCCTGTAGGAAAAACCGGGGCTTCCCTGGGTGGAACCTGCCGAGAGTCGGGCGTTATTAAAAGCGGAGAAGGAGTAATAGGTTCTTGCATATAGCGCTCCGTGCAACAATATGAGTTCCATGTAATAGGCAAGCACCAAAGTTATGCTGCAATAATGAATTCATTTCAATACCTGAAATATTAACTGCATATGTCGTGCATGGGAGATGGCTTTAAGCCCAAGTAATTCCTGCGGCCTCCAGTAAAAACCCTTACAGCAAAAAGTGCCGAATTCAATCTGCCATATACGGGCTACTGCAACAAAGGGGACTGATTTATTTTTACGATGTTCTGTAAACAATGGCGAATGTCGTGTTCGGGCAGTTACGCAGGTGCTGAAAAACATTGCCTACCGATCCGAACTCGGTTGCGACACCGTGGTGCTGGAGGACTTTTCCAAGCTGCTGGTCATTCCGTTGCGCGATGGTTGTGATTTGATGGATGTGATTGGACGGCGACTGCGGGCGCAGGCCGCGGAGTAAATGAAAACGGGCGCATAAGAGGCGCCCGTTTTTTTGTCCGACGAGAAAAGTGGCTTGATAGACGACGCTAGCCTTTGCCTTTGCCTCCGCTGCCACTGCTGCCACTGCTGCCACTGCCGCTACTGCTACTGCTACTGCCACTACCACTACCACTACCACTGCTACTGCCACTACCACTACCACTACCACTACCACTGCCACTGCTACCTTCCTGGTCATTGTTGACCCCGGCCTGTGGCCCGACGCCATCTCCCGTACGGAATGTCGGTAATGCAACCGAGGCCACGAATTTCACGCCGTCCCAGCTAGGCAAGGGTGTGGGCATCAATTGGAACTGGCCCGGGTGCTCAGAGTCCCAGCGCAGCAGCATCGACGTGTCCTCATGCTGTGTGTTGTGGCAGTGCTCCATGTAGGTACCGGCAAACTCACGGATGTGTATGGCCATTTCGACATCGTCGAGGCTGTCGGAATCGCGGCCTACACGGTAGATATCCTTGCGCGCGCCTTTTTCCCATTCTGGCGGCGGTTTGCCACCTCGAGTGAGAATGACCCCTTCCTCGAAGTGCACATGCACCGGGTGAGTCCAGCCATTGCCGCCGTTCTGGATCTTCCAGATTTCCAGCGTGCCTTCACCCTTGAACCCTGCCGGTGTCGGGCCAGTGGCCAGTTGTGGCGCGGCTGAAATCCGCCGCGGGTCCATGGGGAAGCCTCTGCCGCCATCGGTCTTGATCGTCCAGGGCGTGAAATCTGTGCCGTTGGAGCGTCCAAAGATAAAGGTGCGGTGCCGCGCCTGGGCAAGCCGGGCGATATCGGCAGGGTCATCACGATGCAAGGGCAAGGGGATCATGAACCTGCCCTCGGGCTTGCCAGGCTTGGCGGGCTCGAAGTCGACCGGATTCATGCTGACATCCTGGCCGGTGTAAGGCTGGACGTTGAGTTGCAGGAACAGGCCCACGCCCGGGTCACCCCCGACCCACTGTGGCCCGTTGCTGGTTTGCCTGACAACGGGCAGGTACTTCTCGGAGAGTACATCCGCCAATGGAATATCACGTTTTGGACGCTTGCCGTCTTCATGCTCCTCAATGTTGACGAAGAAAATCCTGTCGCCCGGGTTGATGCCGTTTTTCGCGAAGTCGACGACGATGTCATAGCGTTCGGCAACGCCCAGCATCGGCAGAATGGCATTGTTGTCCTGTGTGTCGCCGTCGCCATCGAGGTCCAGGCTGCCATCGAACGGCACCGCGTGCTCCATGATATTGCCGTCGTTGGCAATCATGTGGAACGGCACCCGGTTATAGGAAACCCCGGAGTTGTTCGGGCCAGGAAACTCGCCACCATTACCATTGACCTGACGCACCACCGCCAGCTTGAAGTAGCGAGAAACCGATCCGTCGAGAATGCGGAAACGGTAGCGGCGGGCACGTACGTCCAGGAAGGGTTTGTACTCCCAGTTGGTCAGCACCTGGTCACCGAGAAAACCGTCGGTGTTGAAGGGGTTGAACCACAACTGGCCGGTCTGGTCCCAGGCCTTGTCGGCGATCGTCAAGTTGACGTCATAGTCGCGGTTACCCCACCCCAGCGCCGAACCGCTGGCCACGCGCAGGTTGACCCCGTCGTCGACCGCCTCGTTGCCACGGTCCACGGCGCTGTAGTAGTTCATCATCGTCGCATTGCCCTTGTAGACATTCTGCGCGGTGAAATCGAGCATGTGGTCGTGGAACCAGTGGGTGCTCATGGTTTCGCGCCAGTCGCCACGAATCTTGATGGTGCCGTTGTTGCAGGTCTTGAAGCCGGGGCTGGCGTCGTTGACGAACAGGATTTCACCGGGGTCGCAGGGGAATGCCGCACGCGGATCCTCAGCGCTGGTATTGATGGTGTCGTAACCGGCCAACTGGATCGGCCAGCGATAGTCGTAGTACTGGCCCGGGAAGAAGAACGCGTTGGTAAAGCCGTCGCTTTCGGCGGGCGAGTGGCCGTTATGTTCATGGGTGGTGAGGGTGTGCAGGCCAAAGCCCCGGTTGGCCGATGGGTCAATGGGCAAGGCATCGTAATGACGCATCAGCATCGCTTGGCCATAGCGTACTAGAAGCAGTTTGGGCGGAAAGGTGCCGTCGAATGTCCACACCGCATTATGGTCCTGGACAGGGAAGTTGGGGTGAAACTGCACTTGAATGCCCTTGGTGGTGCCCTCGTTGGCCGGGTCGCCGCTGGTGTTGTGATAGAGCCCGCCGGGCGCAAATTCTCCCACGGCGTAGTTATGCCGTTGCATACGATCACGCAAGCCGCTGTTGACGTGCGCGCCTGCTTGCACCGTCTTGAAGGCGTCGCGCGGGAAAAACTCATTGAAACGCTGGTGCGACCAGCCTTTTCCTGGTGGCCGGCCTTCTGCGGGCGAATCGACTCGGCGATTGAGGAAAAGCTCGATCTGGGCCTTCCAGGGGTTGCGGTCCAGCACATTGGAGAACTCTGTCGGGAAGGGCGTCAATGCCGGCTGCCTGAGAAAGGCGTCCAGCGCATCCGGAGACGGGCCGCTACGTGCCACGTTCAATGGATCTTGCGCCGGTGCGGGGCCCACCGTCGGAACCGGAAACGGAACAGGTGATGGCGGGTCGGTCGCATCCAGTTTGTTCGAGCCGAACTCCTCGAAAAGTTCAAGCTTCTGGGTGAACGGTTGAGCCCCGAACACCGGGCTGGGATTACCGTTAGTGGGGATATTGAAGCTGGTTTGCTGATCGGGTGGCAGCACATTGTCGACCAAGGGGGTCTGGCGGTTACCGGTCACACCATTGGGTAAGTCGAAGGCGCCGACGTTTGCGCGAGGCAGCTTGAGCAAGTCCCGCGATGCGGCATCGGGGTCGGCGGGCGGGTTGGTGAACGCCGATGGGTCGGTAGGAGGCGGTGGATCGGTGTTGTCGAGGGGCACTGCCTGGGTCTGGGACAAGCCCAGCCCCAACATGATCACGGCAGCAGAGATACTCAGCGCCAGCCTGGTTTTGAACAATGGACTAGGTTTCAGCCTTCCGGCATCCAGTTTCATCGCAAACACCTCTGACGGGTTCCTCGGAGCGCGTGGCAATACCTGGGCAACGAGCCACTGCTCCTGGCCGGGCTGGCGAAACGTTTGATTTCGAGCCGGGATGGGAACGATGCATATTTCCCGCCAAAAGTGACAGGAAGTGACTAATGGCTCTACGCCACGCCCGCTTTGTCCGCTGGCTTTAAGCAGGCGTATGAACAGCCCGGATGAAAGCCCCGATGACGGGGAATATCCCCCAATACAGGGGACGATTGTGCGAGGTGTTCGGGCCAAGAGAAGTGGCCACTTTCTGAATGTATCGACGGCCGCTTTTTGCCGATTGCCACGCGCCTGCATGCCTTGGGGGGCGCACATTTCATCAATGATGCAGCCGTGATTCACATGAACAATTTTTCATTGTGTACATCACGGCCTTACGTCACTTGATCGAGCAACCACGCCTCAATCAGACGCAACGCTTTATTCGCAATCTACTGACAATCCCATCACATTTCGCCGGATAGCCTTGCTACTCCAGCATCGCCACGGCGAGCGCAACGTGCGAAACAGTGATGAACAATTCGTTAGTCAGGTTTCTGAAAAGTGACCGGGGTGCGCTGATCCTTCTGCTCGGCGTATCCGCGCTGCTATTGCTGTTCGGGTTGGGTGCAAGGGAGCTTTGGGGAGCGGAAACGCGCTGGGCGAACATCGCGTTGCAGATGCTGCAAACCGGCGATTATTTCGACCCTTACCTCAAGGGCATGCCCTATTACGACAAGCCGCTGCCTTCCTATTGGTTGATTACGGCCACAGCCCATTTGATGGGTGGCCTCGGGCACTGGTCATTGCGCCTGCCTTCGGTTTTGGCGGCCTGGCTGAGTGTCTGGTTGGTCTACCTGATCGGGGAGCGGCTCTATAGCAAAGGCACCGGCCTGATTGCCGGCTGGTTTCTGGCGACGACGTTCTTTTTCGTGTTCTGGGCGCGGGTTGCCACGGCGGACGTGCTGACGGTTTGCGGTGTATTGGCCGCGGTCTGGTGGTATTGGCGCGGCCCGGACGATACGCGGCTGAGTCGCTACAGCGTATTTTTCCTGATGCTGGCGCTGACCTCGCTGTTCAAGGGCCTGATCGGGTTCATCCTGCCGGGGCTGATGCTGTTGCCGCATCTGCTGGGCGAGGGACGCTGGAAAAACCATCTCAATCCACGCCTGTTGCTGGCGATGCTGGTGGGCGGCGTGGTCTACATGCTGCCGTTCATGTTGTCGCACCGCTATGGCACACCGACTTATGGACCGAGTGGGCTGGGCCTGGTGTTTCAGGAGAACGTGGTTCGGTTTTTCAAGCCGTTCGACAACATCGGCCCGATCTATACCTATCTGCTGTATCTGCCGGCCTACACCCTGCCCTGGGCACCCTGCTGGATGCTCGGCCTGTGGGTGGCCGTGCGTAGCTGGAAGCACACCGAACCGAACATTCGCTGGCTGATCTGGGGCCTGGGGTTGCTGTTCCTGTTCTTCACCATCAGTGGCAGCCGGCGCAGTTATTACGTGTTGCCGCTGGTGCCGTTTGCGCAATTGCTGGCGGCCTGGTGGGTCAGCCGGCGCATGGCTGCGCGTCAGGCGGCCGGTAAAGTCAGCGGGGCTGGTTGGACCAGAGGCATAGCCGGAGCGGCCGGGTTCCTGTTTTTGGTACTGGGTGTTGTCTACCCCTGGACCAACGGCGGCGCGGGCGGCGTCATGCAGTTCACCCAGGATGTGCGCGCCGAAGCCATCAAGACAGCGCCGTGGAGCGAATGGCGCATGGTGCTGGTGGATGTCGACAACAAGCTGCCCATGTACCTGCAAAACCATGGCGCACCGTTCTACTACGTGCTCCCGGATTCGGACATTCCACAAACCGGCGACAGCGCTGCACTGATGGTGTGGCTGGAAAAGCAAAGTGGCGAGGCCTGGAATCCACAGCGCACGATCATCGTGGAGCAGTACAAGGACATCCAGCAATTACCGCTGGATTATCTGACGGCGGATCATCAATTGATCACCACCAAACCCAACAACGGCGCACGGCTGTTTCATGTGCATGAGAATGGCAGTGCGGCGTTTATTCCCAATGGCAGAACGGTGGGTGACCCGGTGGCTGGGCAAGCGGCGGGCGGCGTTTTGCAGGCGCAAGCTGCTGAGTAATTGAATGCGGGCGCCTGATAGGCGCCAGATTTGTATTCGCTGGCGACTGGCACTTTTACCCCTGAAGACATTCCAGAAAATCGTGCAAAAAAATACGAAGGTAGCCCTGTTAAGAACCTCTAAAAATTGCCTAGCACCCAACAATTTAGGGCTTTCTAAACGATTTTCTATATGAAAAGAAATGTGAAGAACCGCCGTCGGCAAACATGATGCACCAGACGCGTCAGCTTTTGAGGCGATGCTGCAATACATTCAGTCAAGCTTTGGTCGCCAAACAGACCTCGCCGTCCGCTGATACCTTCGCTGACTACCGTCATCGGCTTGCCTGAACTCACTTCTTTGCCGAAAAATCTACAGTTGTGCCCCCGGCCTGCCCGCTTGGTTTACCTGGATGTCTTTCCCGACCTGCATCACATAGCCTCAGCAAGATCGCAGCCCTATTGAATTGGCACGCTAGGCCCACCCGTCGCACTAACATTGCTCTACAGACTCAATATATCTAAATTTGAATCTACAGATTCAAAACGAGCACACAACCATGGCCGTCCCCGCCCAAGCCCAATCCTTCAGCAAAAACCAATGCGTCACTGGTCTGCGTGCCGCCGTGAGCATTCTGGAAAAGTGGAAAGCCACCAGCGACCAGGCCTGTCGCATCCTGCGTATTTCCCGCAGTACCTACACCCGCGCCCGGCAGCGTGACCCGGATTGGGCGGTGGCGCTGGATGCGGACCAGATGCAGCGCATCAGCTTCGTGCTGAACATTCACGCGACGTTGCGGCTGGTGTTCGACAACCCGGATAACGTTTACGGCTTTGCCTCGATGGCCAATGACAACGAGTTTTTCCACGGGCGTTCGCCGCTGGAGATCATGGCCCAGGGCGACATGATTTCGCTGTATGAAACCTTCCGCCGCATCGACATGCTGCGGGGTGCGCAATGGTGATGGCGAGTGAGCTGGCGGTGTTTGCCGGTCAGTCGTTGCAGGCTTATCGCCTGGTCAATTCGAAGTTTCCGCCGATTGCGTTGTTTGATGATGTGGCGGATGCGGATGAGTTTGAGCTGTTGTTCGAGATTCAGGCGCTGACCAATCCGCGGTTGAAGAATGAGCTGGGTCAGCTTGAGTTGATTGCGCGCAGCGAGATTCCGTTCGGTATTCCGGGTTGCTCTTACGCCATTGCGCCCTTTACCCACGTCAACCCGGCGGGTTCGCGCTTCAGTGACGGCAGTTTTGGCGTGTTGTACCTGGCGAATTCGATGGAAGCGGCGCTGGCCGAAGTGCGGCATCACCAGGCTCTGTATTGGTCGAAGGTGCCGAGCCTGAACTATGAGCGCTTTGTGTTTCGTGGGTTGGCTTGTGCATTTGGCGATGCCGGGATGAAGGACGCTGCGGCCCTGCCGATGAGCGATCCGGTGTATGCGCCGGACGACTACAGCCAATCCCGTGTTCTGGGGCGCGCGGTGCGGGATGCCGGTTGTCCCGGGTTGCGTTATCACTCGGTGCGGATGCCGGGCAGTCATTGCTGGGCGTTGATGACGCCGAGGCCGGTTTCGTCGATTGTGCAGGCGGCGCATTACGAGATGGTCTGGAATGGGCAGATCACCAGTGTCAGTCAGATCAGCGAAGCCTGATTGCCTTGCGATAACTTTGTGGCGAGGGAGCTTGCTCCCGCTGGGTCGCGTAGCGGCCCCAAATGGAGGACTGCTACGCAGTCCAGCGGGAGCAAGCTCCCTCGCCACAAAAAGAGGTGCTTATACAGGCGGTGTTCGATCCATTGACTGCATCGATAGTCACCATCATTTCAATGAAGTTCTCTTAAAAAATCCCCGGCGTAACATCTGCTCCATACCAACCCATAAGCACCCCGGAGCACACCATCATGAAACGCCAGACCCTCCTCAGCATCGCTTTCTCGGTTTTCGCAGTTAACGCTTTCGCCGCAAACTCTGCTCAACCTGTGGTCGCTGAAGGCGGCTCGGATCGTCTGATTGAAAGCCGTGTGGCCGAAGGTGGTTCGAATCGCCTGCTGGAAAAACGTGTTGCCGAAGGCGGGTCCGACAAGCTCCTGCAAAACCGCGTCGCTGAAGGCGGCTCCGACAAGCTGCTGCAAAACCGCGTCGCCGAAGGCGGTTCCGACAAGCTCCTGCAAAATCGCTTCGCCGAAGGCGGTTCCGACAAGCTCCTGCAAAACCGCGTCGCTGAAGGCGGTTCCGACAAACTGCTGCAAAACCGCGTTGCCGAAGGCGGTTCGGATCGTCTGATCGAAAGCCGCGCTGTCTGAATGCAGTGCTTGACCGCAGGACTCAACGAAAAGCCCGGCCTCAACAGCCGGGCTTTTTCGTGGCTCATTGTTTGATCGGTGTTACGAGCACCTTTTCGTCGGTGTCGAGAACGAACACCGCCAACAGGCGTGCAGGTTGAGTGTCGCTGGCGTTGGCGCTGACCAGGTGCACGGAACCCGGCTCTTCTACGAAGTTTTCGCCGACCTTGTAGATCTTTTCCGGCTGGCCTTTGACCTGGATGCGAAACGAGCCCTCCAGCACCGTTGCATAGATGAAGGCCGTTTTCGGATGGGTGTGGGCCGGCGACGCAGCACCCGGCCCATACTCGACGACCACGCCCCTCATGCTCTTGCCAGGGATGTTGGGGATGGGGCGGTCGAACACCACCGTCACCTTGCCGTGGGGTGGCTCGGCGGCCGATGCGGCGCTGATCGAGAGCGCTGCAAAGACAGCGGCCATTAGCAATCGGGTAACCATGGGATTTCTCCTGGATTCGTAGGGAAATGTGAGGGTGCGATCCGTTACTGCGCTGTCGACCGGGCCAGCCAGTCGTCGAAGCGAATCGCCCCCAGGCGTGCGTTCTTGCCGGTGACCAGCGATTGATCGTTGAGCACGGCGCCGAAGTAGCGCGCATGCACGTCCGGCACGACCTTGCGGTTGTCCTGGGTCGCCCGCAGATAGCGCCTGGCCAGTTCGTCGATCGGCATGGTTTCCGGGCCGCCGACTTCAACGGTGCCATTGAGCGGTGCAGCGAGTACGACATCGGCCAACGCCGCCACCACGTCGTCGGACGCTATCGGCTGGATCAGCGCCGGCGAAGCATGAATCTCATCGCCGACGGTGAACGACTGGACAATGCCGCCGGCAAACTCGGAGAACTGCGTGGCACGCACAATGGTGTAGGGAACGCTGGATGCCTTGATAAGAGCCTCCTGCGCGACCTTGGCCCGGAAATAACCGGTATCGGGAAGCCGTTCGCTGCCGACAATCGACAGGGCAACATGATGACGAACCCCGGCAGCAGCTTCGGCGGCCAGCAGGTTACGGCTCGACGTTTCAAAGAAATCAAGAACGGCCTGGTCCTCCCACGACGGCGCGTTCGCCACGTCGACCACGACGTCAGCGCCATCCATCGCTTCGGCCAGGCCTTCGCGGGTGATGCTGTTCACGCCCGAGCTGGGGCTGGCGGCAAGCGCGTCATGGCCGCGCTCGCGAAGGGTGTTCACAAGTTTCGATCCGATGAGGCCGGAGCCTCCGATGACGACGATCTTCATGGCTTTTCTCCACTTGTCGACTGCAACTATTGCGTCGGTGTAGAGAGATTGCCTGCGTGCACCAGGCAAGTCCTTGCGCCGGGCTTGGGTTTTCCTTGGCGAGCGCTTGGATTTATGTCCAAAGCTACTGAGGTTCTTCCAGGCTCCCTTGCCGCTGACGGTGCAGCGGGTGTCGAGCTGCCGTATCATCTGCCTCAGTTACCAACCGCCAGCCGCCTGGGACACGGAGTTGAGGGCGCTTCGCCAGGGGATGCTCAACTTGCCATTCGCGTTTGAAGACTACGTACTCGATCAGGAGCGCCGAGAGCTGACCTTGCGCGGGCAGGTCGTGGCCGTCGGACCGCAGGTCTTCGACCTGTTGCTGCTGTTCGTCAACAATCCCGATCGAGTCCTCAGCAAGGACGAATTGCTCAATTCAGTGTGGAGCGGCCGGATCGTTTCGGAATCGACGATCACCAGCCACATCAATGCCGTGCGCAAGGCCATCGGCGATACCGGTGAGGAGCAGCGCCTGGTACGCACCGTCGCCCGCAAAGGCTACCGCTTCGTTGGCCGGATCAACGGCGATTTGACCGAGGAAGCGCGACAGCCTGATAACGATGAACGCCCGAGCGCTGCCCCGATACCAATCCCCTCCCCTGCGCTCGTCCTGCCGGAAAAACCCTCGATCACCGTCCTGCCCTTCCAGAACCTGAGCGGCGATCCGGAGCAGGAATACTTCGCCGACGGCGTCGTGGAGGACATCATCGCCGCCCTGTCGCGTATTCGCTGGCTGTTCGTTATCGCGCGCAATTCGAGCTTTACCTACAAGGGCCAGGCCGTGGACGCCCAGGGCGTTGGCCAGGAGCTGGGCGTTCGCTACGTGCTCGAAGGCAGCGTGCGCAAGTGCGGCAACAAGCTGCGCATTACCGGGCAACTGATCGACGCGACGAGCGGAACGCACATCTGGGCGGAACGCTTCGAAGGCCTGCTCGACGACATCTTCGAGCTGCAGGACCAAATCACCGAAAGCGTCGTCGGTGCTATCGCGCCGCAACTGGAACGGGCAGAAATCGAGCGCGCCAAACGCAAGCCGACGGAAAGCCTGGACGCCTATGACTACTACCTGCGGGCCATGGCAAAACTGCACAGCGGCAGCCGGGAAGCCATCGAGCAGGCGCTGCCGATGTTCTACCAGGCCATCGAACTCGATGCGGAATTTGCCTCGGCCTATGGCATGGCCGCCTGGTGCCATTTCTGGCGCAAGCTCAATGGCTGGATGACCGATCGACCAGCAGAAATCGCCGAGGGCATACGGCTGGCGCGTCTGGCGGTGACCCTTGGCCGCGATGATGCCGTCGCGTTGACCCGGGGCGGACATGCGCTTGCTCATCTCGCCGGCGAAGTCGATGCCGGCATTGCCCTGCTCGACAGGGCGCGCCTGCTCAATCCCAACCTCGCCCCCGCCTGGTTCCTGGGCGGTATCCTGCGGGCACTGCGCGGTGAAACAGACGCTGCGATCGAGCATTTGAACCATGCCGTTCGCTTGAGTCCGCTGGATCCGGAAATGTTCAGGATGCAGGTCGGGATGGCGCTCGCGCATTTCTTCGCCGGGCACTTCGATGCCGCTGCGGACTGGGCGGAAAAGGCGCTGGGCAACCTGCCCAGTCTGCTGATCGCGGCGGCGCTGGTGGCGGCCAGTCATGCGCTCGACGGTCGAATGGATAAAGCGAATTTGGCGATGCAACGCCTGCGAGAGCTGGATCCCTCTTTGCGCCTGTGCACCCTCAAGGACTGGCTGCCCATTCAACGGTCTGAGGATTTCGCCCGTTTCGTCGATGGACTGCGGTTGGCGGGGTTGCCAGAGTGAAGCCGAATGGCCTCACCTTGTAGGAGCGAGCTTGCTCGCTCCTACAAGGAGCCACGTCGTGCGGTGTCTTTTAACCTGGCAGAACTTGCACTTTGCAAGGGTAGGCTAAGCTTTGATCAACTCGTTGCTCACGATGCTCGGTTCTGCAGGTTTTGGGTTTTTCTGGAGAGCGTCTGCAACAGCTATCCCAGACTGGCCCAAACCTTTCACGCAGGATTGCCGTGATGACAGAGCCCCTCCTCAGCTTTGATGCACTCAAGCACGCCGCGGTTGCCGGCGAAATCGATACCGTGCTGGTCTGCATGGTCGACATGCAGGGACGCCTGGTCGGCAAGCGCTTCCAGGTCGAGTTTTTCATCGACAGCGGCCACGAAGAAACCCACTGCTGCAATTACCTGCTGGCCGATGACATCGACATGGAGCCGGTGCCGGGTTACGCAGCAGCCAGTTGGAGCAAGGGTTACGGCGATTTCGTGCTCAAGCCCGACATGTCCACCCTACGGCGCGTGCCCTGGCTTGAGTGCACGGCGATGGTGCTGTGCGACGTGCTCGATCATCACCATCGCCAGGACCTGCCCCACAGCCCGCGGGCGATTCTGAAGAAGCAGGTCGAGCGCCTGCGCGAGCGCGGCTATACCGGCATGTTTGCCTCGGAACTCGAGTTCTATCTGTTCGATGAGACCTACGAGGCGATCCACAAGCGCAACTACCACAAACCGAAAACCGCCGGCCATTACATCGAGGACTACAACATCCTGCAGACCACCCGCGAAGAGCCGGTGCTGCGGGCGATCCGCAAGCACTTGCAGGCCTCGGGCATTCCCGTGGAAAACTCCAAGGGTGAATGGGGCCCGGGGCAGGAAGAGATCAACATCCGCTACGCCGACGCCATGACCATGGCGGACCACCACGTCATCATCAAGCACGCCTGCAAAGAGATCGCGCAGTTGCAGGGCAAGGCGATCACCTTCATGGCCAAGTGGCGCTACGACGCTGCCGGCTCCAGCAGTCACATCCATAATTCGCTGTGGGACAAGAACGCCAAAAAGCCGCTGTTCTTCGACGCGAAAGCCGAGTTCGGCATGTCGAAACTGATGCGGGCCTGGGTCGCCGGGCAGCTCAAGTACGCCAACGACATCACCTGCTTTCTTGCGCCCTACATCAACTCCTACAAGCGCTTCCAGGCTGGCACTTTTGCGCCGACGCGGGCGGTTTGGAGCCGCGACAATCGCACCGCCGGCTTTCGCCTGTGTGCCGAAGGCAGCAAGGCCATCCGCATCGAATGCCGCATCGGCGGTGCCGACCTCAACCCCTATCTGGCCTTCGCCGCGTTGATCGCGGCAGGTTTGGCGGGTATCGACGAGAAGCTCGATCTGGCGCCGCCGTTCGAAGGTGATGCCTACCTCGATGAGCATTTGCCGGAAGTGTCCAAGACCCTGCGCGAGGCGAGCGCCGCCCTCAAGAGCTCAAGCATGTTGCGCGAGGCGTTCGGCGATGAGGTGGTCGACCATTACGTGCACACCGCCGAGTGGGAGCAGAAGGAGTACGACCGGCGAATCACCGATTGGGAATTGCAGCGCGGTTTCGAGCGCTATTGAGAACATCATGACTGCGAAGGTGCAACTGATCTCCCCGGTCGATGGCCGGGTGTACGTCGAACGCGAAGTGGCCGATGCGGCGCAGGTCGAGCAGGCGCTGACGGCGGCTGCCAGCGCACAGGCGTCATGGCAACGCCGCTCACTGAGCGAACGCGCGGCGTTTTGCAATGCCGCGGTGGACGCGATGCTGTCGATGCAGGCCGACATAGTGCCGGAGCTGGCCTGGCAGATGGGCCGCCCGGTACGTTACGGTGCCGGTGAACTGCGCGGTTTTGCCGAACGCGCCCGGCACATGATCGCCATCGCACCGCAGGCCCTGGCCGCTATAGAGCCGGAGCCCAAGGCGGGTTTGCGGCGCTATATCAAACGCGAGCCGCTGGGCACTGTGCTGGTGGTCGCCCCGTGGAATTACCCCTATCTGACGGCAGTGAACACGATCATCCCGGCGCTGATGGCCGGCAACAGCGTGATCCTCAAACATGCGTCGCAAACACTGCTGGTGGGCGAGCGTTTCGCCGAGGCCATGCGCCTGGCCCATCTGCCGCAAGGCCTGTTCCATAACCTGCTGCTCGATCATCGGCAGACCGCCGCGCTGATTGCTTCGGGCCGCGTGCAGCAGGTCAATTTCACCGGTTCGGTCGAAGCCGGCAAGGCCATGGAAAGCGCTGCCACGGGGCGCTTCATCGGCGTGGGCCTGGAGCTCGGCGGCAAAGATCCGGCCTACGTGCGGGCTGACGCCAACCTCGAACATGCGGTGGAAAACCTGGTGGACGGCAGCTTCTTCAACTCCGGACAGAGCTGCTGCGCCATCGAACGCGTCTACGTCGATCAGAGAATCTATCCGGCCTTTGTCGAGGGATTCGTCGCCCTGACCCGTCAATATGTGCTGGGCAATCCGCTGGACGAAGCCACCACGCTCGGACCCATGGTTTCGCCGAGTGCTGCCGATTTCGTTCGCGGACAGATCGCCGAAGCCGTGAAGCTGGGGGCCAAAGCGCTGATCGATGCAAAAGCATTTGCGGCTGATGTACCGGGCAGTGCCTACCTTGCGCCGCAGGTGCTGGTGGATGTCAGCCATCAGATGTCGGTGATGCGTGAGGAAAGCTTCGGTCCGGTGGTCGGCATCATGCCGGTGGCCGGTGACGATGAAGCTATCGCCTTGATGAACGACAGTCCGTTCGGGCTCAGTGCCTCGCTGTGGACGCAAGATCTCGACGCGGCCGAACGCCTGGGCAACGAGATCGCCACCGGCACGGTGTTCATGAACCGCTGCGATTACCTGGACCCGGCACTGGCCTGGACAGGCGTGAAGAACAGCGGGCGCGGCGTCACCCTGTCGCCACTGGGCTATGAGCACCTGACCCGGGTCAAATCCTTTCATCTACGTCACGAGGTGTAGACCATGAACCTGACAGGAAACTGGAACTACCCCACGAGCGTTCGTTTCGGTGTCGGGCGCATCGCCGAACTGGCCGAGGTCTGTCGCAGCCAGGGCATCCAGCGACCCTTGCTGGTGACCGACAGCGGCCTGGCGCGCGCGCCGATCACCACGGCGGCACTGGACGCATTGCGCGCCGCCGGCCTTGGCGTGGCGCTGTTTTGTGACCTCAAGCCCAACCCGGTCGAAGCCAACCTGGCCGGCGGGCTCGACGCCTGGCGTGCCGGCCAGCACGACGGCGTGATCGCGTTCGGTGGTGGCAGTGGCCTGGACATGGGCAAGCTCATTGCCTTCATGAGCGGCCAGACCCGCCCGGTCTGGGATTTCGAGGACATCGGCGACTATTGGACCCGCGCCGACGACAGCCGCATCGCCCCGGTCATTGCCGTGCCGACCACGGCGGGAACCGGTTCCGAAGTCGGTCGTGCGGCGGTGATCATCGACGAGCGCACCCACACCAAACGCATCATTTTCCACCCGAAAATGATGCCGCGCGTGGTGATCAGTGATCCGGCCCTCACCGTCGGCATGCCGGCCAAGATCACCGCCGGCACTGGCATGGACGCTTTATCCCATTGCCTGGAGGCGTACTGCGCCCCCGGTTTTCACCCCCTGGCCGATGGCATTGCGGTGGAAGGCATGCGCCTGGTGGCCAACTCACTGGTGAAGGCGGTACACACGCCGTCGGACCTCGAGGCCCGCGCGCAAATGCTCGCGGCGGCGGCCATGGGTGCCACGGCATTCCAGAAAGGCCTGGGCGGGATGCATGCGCTTTCACATCCGGTGGGTGCGCTGTACGACACCCATCACGGCATGACCAACGCCACCTTCATGCCCTATGTCCTGCAGTTCAATCGCTCGGCCATCGAGGAGCGCATCACCCGCCTGGCGGCGTACCTGCGCCTGCCCTCGCCGGGGTTCGACAGTTTCCTGGCCTTCGTCCTCAAGCTGCGCAAGGACATCGGCGTGCCCCATACCCTGGTTGAACTGGGCGTGGATGACCGGCAGGCCGACCTGATCGCCGACATGGCGATTGTCGACCCCTCCGCCGGCGGCAACCCGCTGCCATTGACCCGGGACGGCGTGGCAAAGATTTTCGACGCGGCGTTTCACGGCCGCCTATAGAGCAGTCGCCTGGCCAGCACTGCGCATGGACAGGTGTGATCCGTTAGCGACAGGAGCAGTACGACAAGGGGTTGAAAGCCAGCCCATCCGGCGACCCGGATGGTTGCGTATGAACACCTGAAGGGGCACACATCATGAACCCAGCAAGCCAGCCGGGCACCGAAACGCACGACGATGACGTCAAGGTGCTGCACAGCATGGGCTATGCCCAGCAACTCTCACGACGAATGGGGGTTTTCTCCAACTTCGCCATTTCCTTTTCGATCATCTGCATCCTCTCGGGTGGCATCAACTCCCTGGCCCAGGGCACCTCGGGCGCGGGGGGGATATCCATCGGCATCGGCTGGCCGATCGGCTGCCTGATCTCCGGGGTATTCGCCATGGCCATGGCACAGATCTCCTCGGCCTACCCCACCGCCGGCGGCCTGTACCACTGGGGCTCGATTCTCGGTAACCGCTTCACTGGCTGGCTGACTGCGTGGTTCAACCTGCTGGGGCTGGTCACGGTGCTGGGCGCGATCAACGTCGGCACCTATTACTTCTTTTTCGGTGCCTTCGGACCGGCACTGGGCATGGAGGACACGACCACGGTCCGGGTGATTTTCCTGGCGATCCTCACCGGCCTGCAGGCCTTGTGCAACCACTTGGGCATCGGCCTGACCGCCAAGCTCACTGACTTCTCCGGCTACCTGATCTTCGCCACGGCGCTGGCCCTGACCATCGTCTGCCTGATGTCGGCACCCAGCTATGAATTCGCGCGGCTGTGGACCTTCGGCAACTACTCCGGCGAGGCGGGTGGCAGCGTCTGGCCGCAGGTCTCCAACGGCTGGGTTTTCATGCTCGGCCTGCTGTTGCCGATCTACACCATCACCGGCTATGACGCCTCGGCGCATACCTCCGAGGAAACCCGCAACGCGGCCATGTCGGTGCCGCGCGGCATGGTCATGTCGGTGGTCTGGTCGTTGCTGTTCGGCTGGCTGATGCTCAGCGCGTTCGTGCTGATGCTGCCGAACATGGACGAGGCGGCCAAGCAAGGCTGGAACGTGTTTTTCTGGGCCATGAACACCCAGGTCAACCCGACACTGAAACTGGTGCTTTACGTGGCGATTTTCATCTCGCAGGTGCTCTGCGGGCTGGCCACCGTCACCTCGGTTTCACGGATGATCTTCGCGTTCTCCCGGGACGGTGGCCTGCCCTGCTCAAAAGCGCTGTCCTCGGTCTCATCGACCCATCGCAGCCCGGTGGCAGCGATCTGGACAGGTGCCACCCTCGCGGTGTTGTTCGACTGGGGATCGTCGGTGATCTCGATCGGGGCAACGCCGGTCTATACGATCGTGGTGTCCTGCACGGTGATCTTCCTGTTCTTCTCCTTCGCCATTCCCATCGTGCTGGGGCTATTTACCTTTGGGACCTCGAAGTGGCCGACCATGGGGCCGTGGAACATGGGGCGTTTCTGGTACTCGGTGTTCGCCACTCTCTCGATCCTGTCGATGATCATCATTTTTGTCATCGGCATCCAGCCACCGAACGATTGGGCGCTGTACATCACCATCGGTTTCCTGGTGCTGACGGCCATCGTCTGGTTCGGCTTTGAAGCCCGGCGCTTCCAGGGGCCGCCGGTGGGCGACATGATCGTCAAGCGCCAGGCTGAAATTGCCGCGGCGGAAGCGGCGTTGAACCGCAAATAGAGCAAGCAATGAGTAACCTGTAGGAGCGAGCTCGCTCCTACAGAGTCCGGGCCTTATCAGCCGGGCTTTTTTGCAGGCTGATGATCTATCCTGTGCCTCCCCGATTTCACACCCGAGGCCACTATGCCCGCCCTCACCGCCCGCGAGGTTTACCAGCCGTTGCGCGATGCCGCCCAGGGCATTTGCACTTTCCAGCGAGTCGATGACGCCTGCGAGTCTGGCCATGTACGGGTCGACATCGACGGCTGGCGCCTGACGCTCGACGTCGATACCGGCCACTTGCGCCACTGCCTGCACGGCCAAAGCCCCGATGGCCGTGAATATGTGTTCGACAACGGACAGCGCTTCGGCACCGACCCGGTGAGTTTGCTCAGCACCTGGGAGCTGGCGCAGATTGAACGGCTGCTGGCCTGAATCCTTCGCAACCTGTCGTTCCCTGGCCGCACTTGTGATAAACAAGCCGGAGTGATTTTTGCGTCCAAGGAGGTTCTGCCCATGCCCCGTTCCCCACGCCTGCCGCACTGGTTGGCCTGCGCCCTGCTCGGTTTGTTCGCCGGCGGCGCCCAGGCCGGCGCTACGCCCCCGGCGCCCGATGCCTTGCAACCCTTGCTGGCGACGATGAATGAGCGGTTGTACATCAGCGAGCTGGTGGCGCTGACCAAGTGGGACAGCGGCAAACCGGTCCAGGACAACGCCCGGGAAGCGCAAGTCATCGCCAACGCCAAGAAGCAGGCGGCCCAGCGCCAGCTCGACCCCGACGATGTCGCCGACCTGATCGCCGCCCAGATCGAAGCCAGCAAATTGGTGCAATACGGCCGAATCGCACAATGGCAAGCGGCGCACAAGGCACCGGACACGCCACGGCCGGACCTCAACAACGACATCCGGCCCAAGCTCGACACCCTGCAAAACCAGCTGCTCACGCAGTACGCCGCGTTCCTGCCCTACCGCAAAGACCCGAACTGCCCGCAATGGCTGGCCACCGAACGCTCCGCACTGATCAAGGATTATTTGCATGACCAGGCGATGATTCGTGCGACCGGGGAGCTGTGCATTGCAGGGCGATAACGTCAAATGAGCCACACTGAAACTCTCGCCAAAATCCTGCTCGGCCCGCTGTTGCTGGCGCAGGGACTGTACACGCGGCGCATGACGCCCAAGTTGCCGGAGGCCGAAGGTGAACGTCAGGGCTATGCCGGCAGTGGCGACGCTCTGCGGTTGTTGATTGTCGGCGACAGCGCCGCTGCAGGGGTGGGCGCGGCGACGCAAGGTGAAGCCCTCTGCGGTCGGCTGGTCGAGCGCCTGGCCGATGATTATCAGGTGGTGTGGAAACTCTGGGCGCGCTCGGGTCTGGATTCACAAGGGCTGCTGGAGCTTCTCGATCAGCACGCCCCCGAGCCGTTCGATGTGGCGCTGTTGTCGATTGGCGTCAACGATGTCACCAGCTCACTCACCCTGGATCAGTGGCTTGCTCGGCAACGGCGTTTGATGGCGCTGTTGTGCGACAAGTTCGCGGTGAGGCAGATCGTGGTGTCGCCGCTTCCGCCGATGCATTTGTTCCCCGCGCTGCCGCAACCATTGCGCTGGTTCCTGGGGTTCAGGGCGCAGCGTTTCAATGCACATTTGGCGGAACTGGCCGCACGCCTGGATCAATGTACGATGCTCACCACCCCGCTGGCGCCCGAACCTGGCTTGATGGCCAGCGATGGTTTCCATCCGGGGCCGATGCTCTACCGTCAATGGGCCGACGATGCCGCCAGGGTCATCGACCAACGCTTTCGCAGCACAACAATAAAAAACAGGAGTTGAAGATGTCTGAGTTGAACCTGAACCACAACGTCGCAGCGGCCCTGAAGCAGTGGCACGCGATGATCGGCAACCGCGACTTGAGCGGCTTGCCCGAACTGCTCGATCCGCAGGCGGTGTTCCGTTCGCCGATGGCGCACACGCCGTATCAGGGAGCGCCGGTGGTGTCGATGATCCTCAACACGGTCATCAACGTGTTCGAGGACTTGGCCTATCACCGCGAGTTGGCGACGGCGGATGGCTTGAACGTGATTCTCGAATTCAGCGCCAGGGTCGGCGGGAAAGAGCTGAAGGGCATCGACATGATCCGCTTCAACGAACAGGGCAAGATTGTCGAGTTTGAAGTGATGGTACGGCCGTTGAGTGGCTTGCAGGCGTTGGGTGAGGAAATGGGGCGACGGTTGGGGGCTTACCTGAAGGCCACAAAAGCCTGACTCAGCAAATAACCCTGTGGGAGCGGCGGTGCGGCGATCCCACAGGTTTTGTGTACAGCCTGAATACTTCACACCAACGGCTGATGACTGGTCACGCAGTGAATCCCTCCACCACCGGCGGAGATCGCGTCGATGTCGAGCTGCACCACCTTGCGCTGCGGGTAGAGTTCGGACAGCAGGTCGAAGGCTTTGCCATCGGCTTCTTCGTCGCCGAATTGCGCAGCGATGATCGCGCCATTGATCACGAAGTAGTTGATGTAGCCCGCTGCGAAGTCCTGATTGTCTTTGCTGAACCGGCTGTTGCGCGGGTTGAGTGGTGGCGACACGGTATGCACCTGCAACTTGCGGCCATCGGCATCCGTGGCATTTTCCAGGATCTGCAGATGGGCGCGAGTGACCTTGTAGTCGTAGGACTCGGGGTCGTTGTCGAGGTTGGCGATGACCACGCCGGGCTTGACGAAGCGCGCGTAGAAGTCGATGTGGGCGTCGGTGATGTCCTTGCCCTTGATGCCCGGCAGCCAGATGATTTTGCGCAGGCCCAGGCGTTCTTTCAATTCTGCCTCGACGTCGGCTTTGCTCCAGTCGGGATTGCGATTGCGGTTGATCCAGCTGCTTTCGGTCATGATCCCGGTGCCGTGGCCATCCACTTCGATGCCTCCGCCCTCGCCCACCAGTTCGCTGCGCAGGTAATCCGCCTTGGCATTTTCCGCGACCTGGGCGGCCAGTTGCGCATCGTCCGCATGCTGCTGTTTGTTGCCCCAGCCGTTGAAGTTAAAGTCCACGGCACCAAGGCCGCCGTTGCCATCGACGACAAAATTGGCGCCGATGTCGCGCATCCAGATGTCGTCCAGTTCGGTGATCACGAAGGTGGTGTTGTGGCTGCCGCATTTGGCTTCGGCCAGGCGCCGTTCGCTCTGGCGACAGAACACGGTGACCGGCTCGAATTCGGCAATGCTGCGGGCGATCCGGCCAAGGGCGTCTTGCACGTGGGGCGTGAAGTCCTCCCAGATCGCGGCCTGTGCGCCGAAGGCGATGAAAGCCCGTTGGTGTTTGTCTCCTTCATCGGGCATGTACCACTTGCCCTTGCCGGCCGCTCGCACCGGCAGGCCGGCAAAGCCCAATCCCATGGACACCACCGCGCCCAGCCCGGCGGCGACCGATACCTGCTTGATGAATGTTCGACGTGTCGGCATGTGTTTTCCTGAAATCGAGGTTTGGCCGGCCCTCGGGCCGGCCGGTAATCATTTGACTGTAGCGGTCTTGAACTTGGTCCAGGTGCGCATGCGTGCCCGCATGTCGGCCTGGGGAATGTCCTTGCCGGGAATCAGCCGCCCGTAGGTGGCTTCGTCGAGGTAGATGTCCGGGTTGTTGCGCATCGCGACATCGACATCCGGGCGTGCCTTGGTGTTGGAGGTGGGGTAGCCGGTGAAGTTGCTGATGGCTGCCATATTCTGCGGGCGCATCACGAAGTTGATGAACGCGTAGGCATACTCCGGGTGCCGGGCGTCGACGGGAATGGCCATGGTATCCATCCACACCGTGGTGCCTTCCCGGGGAATGCGGTAGTGGAAGGTGGTTTTCTTGCCGGCGCTGTCCGACGCGCGCTGCGCCTGGGTCATGTCGCCGCTGTAGCCCAGGGACACGCACAGGTTGCCGTTGACCAGGTCGGTCACCGGTTGCGACTGGAACTTGCGAATGTACGGCCGCAGCTTCATCAGCAAGTCACTGGCCGCCGCCAGGTCCGCCGGTTTGGCGCTGCGCGGGTCGCGGCCGAGGTAGTTGAGCACCACCGCCAGCACTTCGTCCGGCGAGTCGATCATCGAGATGCCGCAGTCGGCGAACTTCGCCGCCAGTTCCGGCTTGAACAGCATGTCCAGGCTATTGACCGGCGCGTCCGGCGCACGCTGGGCGATCTGCTCGGCGTTGTAGGTCAGGCCGATAGTGCCCCAGGTGTACGGGACCGTAGCCTGGCTCGAATGCTCATAGTGCGAGCGCAATTTCTGCAACCCCGGCTCGACGTCGCTCAGGGCGGTGATTCTGGACTGATCCAGCGGTTGCAGGCTGCCGGCGCGCATCAGGCGTTCGGCCACGGTGTCGCCGGGGAAGATCAGGTCGTAGCCGCTGCCACCGGCGAGCATTTTCGCCTCCAGGGTTTCACTGCCGTCCATGACGTCGTAGATCACCTTGATCCCGGTTTCGGCGGTGAACTTGCTCAGGGTGTCCTCGGCGAAATAATCGGCCCAGTTGTACAGCCGCAGGGTTTTCTCCTCGGCGTGCAGCGCAGGCACCGCACAGCCCAGCGCCAGCCCCATGGCCAGGCACAGCTTGTTGATCGTGTTCATGTCACACCCCTTGGGTTGCCCAGCGTGAGTGGATCTGACGACCGTCCTGGGTCAACAAGGCGCCGTACATGTCCGGACGGCGATCGCGGTAGATGCCCCAGGTCAGGCGGTCTTCGCGCATGGCCGCCAGGTCCAGGCTGTGGACCAGCACGCCGGTGCTGTCGCGGTCGGCTTCGGCGAGCAATTTGCCCTTGTGGTTGCAGATGAACGAAGAGCCGTAGAAGTTCATTTGCAGGGTCGGGTCGGTGGTCGCCGCTTCCCGGCCGACACGGTTGGCCGCCACCACCGGCAGCAGGTTGGCGGCGGCGTGGCCGCGCATGGTCATCTGCCAGTGATCCCGGGAATCGAGCGTGGCGCAACCCGGTTCGGAGCCAATGGCCGTGGGGAACAGCAGCACTTCGGCGCCCATCAAGGCCAGACAGCGGGCGGTTTCCGGGAACCACTGATCCCAGCAGATGCCCAGGCCGATGCGCCCGAACGCTGTGTCCCAGACCCGGAAACCGCTATCGCCGGGGCTGAAGTACTCCTTCTCCTGATAGCCGATGGCGTTGGGGATGTGGGTCTTGCGGTACACCCCCAACAGGCGCCCGTCGGCGTCGGCCACGCTCAGTGAATTGAAGTAGGCATTGCCGGCCTTCTCGTACCAGCTCAGCGGCAGTACCACGCCCAACTCTTTGGCCAATGCGGCAAAGCGCTGGAGCACGTGGCTGTCGCGATACTCTTCGGCCAGTGCCAGGTGTTTGTGGTGTTGCTCGATGCAGAAGTACGGCGTGGCGAACAGCTCCTGCAACAGGATCACTTGCGCGCCCTTGGCCGCTGCCTCGCGGACCAGTTGCTCGGCCTGGTCGAGGTTGAGTTTCAGGTCCCAGGTGCAGGGCATCTGGGTGGTGGCTATGGTCAGCAGTGTCATGGCATCAACCCCGCACCGGCCAGGCCGGCTGTTGCTGGGTGATGCAATGCACACCGCCGCCACCATGGGCCAGGTGGTTGATCCGCACCGGCACCACTTCACGACCGGGGAATGCCTGCGCCAGCACTTCAGCAGCGACCTTGTCGGCATCGATGCCATAGGCCGGCATGATGATCGCGCCGTTGGCTATGTAGAAGTTGGTGTAGGAGGCGCAGAACACTTCGGCCTCGGTGTCTACCGCATCGGAGGCTTCATAGAGTTCGATCAGCTCGAACTTGCGGCCCTGGGCATCGGTGGCCAGTTCAAGGGCGCGACGGTTTTCCCGTGCGACTGCGGCGTACACAGAGCTCTGGTCGTGGGTGGCGTCCACCAGCAACACACCGGGGCGGGCAAAGGCGCACACGCCGTCGACGTGGCCGTCGGTCATGTCGCCGGTCACGTAGTCCGGATCGCCCGGCAGCCAGATGGTTTTCTTCACGCCAAGCAGGCGGGTGAAGATCTCTTCGATCTCGGCCTTGGTCACGCCCGGGTTGCGATTGGGGTTGAGCAATACCGACTCGGTGGTGATCAGCGAGCCCTCGCCGTCCACGTGAATGGCGCCGCCCTCGTTGCTCAGCGTGGTGCCGAAACACTCCAGCCCCAAATGATTGAGCGCACGGCGGGCCAGGCTTTCGTCCAGATCGTGGGCCGACTTGCCGCCCCAAGCATTGAAGCGCCAGCTCACACCAGCCAGGCCTTGCTGCGGATGGCAAACGAAGCTCGGGCCGGAATCGCGGCACCAGCTGTCGTTGACCGCCAGTTCGATCAACTCGATGTTCGGCCCGCACAAGGCCTTGGCGCTGGCGACGGCCGAAGGATCGACCACCAGTTTCACCGGTTCGAAGCGGGCGATGGCGTTGGCCACGCGGGCGAAGTCCTCTTGAACCTGTGGCAGTGTCACCCGCCAGCCTGACTCCCAAAGGGTCTTGTTGTGCGGCCAGACCATCCAGGTGGCGGCGTGGGTGACCCACTCGGCCGGCATCGTCCAACCGCTGTTTTGAATTTCGTTGTGTTGCATGACAAGCACCTCTGAGTTAAGTCATTGTGTTCAATGAAAACGGCCTTGGCGGTCTTGGCATGCATGCTACGGCTGGAAAAACGGGCAAACAAACGATGGATTTTGCAGATAACTGATTAGAGGAGCTTATCGATATGCTCAAGCACTGGCCGCCCCTGAGCACCCTGCGCGGCTTCGAAGCCGCCGCCCGGCTGGGCAGTTTTCACAAGGCCGCCGACGAGTTGCACCTCACCCAATCGGCGATCAGCCAGCAGATCCGCAGCCTTGAGGCCTACCTGGAACAACCGCTGTTCCATCGCAGCGGGCGCAGCGTCAGCCTGACCGATGCCGGGCACGATCTGCTGAGCACCACCCAGGCGTTGCTGCAGCAACTGGCGGTGGGCATTCGCCGGCTGGGGCAGTATCAGAAACCCAATCAACTGGTGCTCAACACCACCCCGGCGTTTGCCCGGCACTGGTTGTTGCCACGCCTGGGGGATTTCCGTCGCCAGCATCCGCAGGTCGATCTGTGGATTTTCAGCACCGATGAAGTGCCGGACATGGCCAGCCAGACCATCGACCTGGCGGTGCGCGACGACATCAGTTCCCAGGCCGAATGCAGTTTCAGAGTGCTGCACGCCGACCGCCTCTACCCGGCGTGCCATCCAAGCCTGCTGGCCGTACCGGCGCAGCAGCGCACCACCCTGCATGGCGAGCGGGAAATGGACTGGAGCCACTGGGCAGTGGAATCGGGAATTGATGTGGGGCAGATGGATCAGGGGCTGAATTTTTCCAATCCGGGTTTGCTGCTCGACGCGGCCTGCACCGGTCTCGGCATTGCACTGGTAAGCCAGTTGCTGAGTCGGCAGGCGCGGGCCACCGGGCTGTTGCAGCCGATGGTGGAGCAAACCATCCGCGGCCCGAACTGGGCGCTGCTGACCCACCGCGACAGCGAGAACATCCCGATGGCGCGGGCCTTTACCGAATGGCTGGTCGACAATCTGGCCAGCGAGTGATTACTGCGCCGGAAAAGTTTGCAGATAGGCCAACAGGTCTTCGATTTTTTCCGGATCGCTGAGCCCCCAGAAAATCATGCGGGTACCGGGGACGACTTTTTTCGGCGCCTCAAGGTAGGCGATCAGGGTTTCGCGGTCCCAGACCAGGTTGGCGGATTTCATCGCGTCGGAATACACGTAGTCCGTGGTGACGGCAGAGGGGCGACCGATCACGCCATTGAGCTGCGGACCAAAGAAGGCGCGAGCCGATTCGCCGATCTGATGGCAGCCACTGCAGAGGCGCTTGAACACTTTCTCCCCGGCCTGGACATCGCCCGCAGCAAGGGTGGGAGTGCTGAGCAGGCCAGCGGTGAGCGCCAGGGCGAGGGTCAGGGCGGCGATTTTCTTCATGTTCCGTTTCCAGTCGGGTGTTGCCGGATGGCTATTGGAACACGGTGGTCGGGGATATCCCAAGTGGTCAAATGGACGCAATCCCTGTGGGAGCGGGCTTGCTCGCGAAAGCGATAGTCCAGTCACCTACGATGGTGAATGTGAAGGCCTCTTCGCGAGCAAGCCCGCTCCCACAGGGTCTTGTGCATAGCTTACTTTTTGGTCAGGGTTCGGGAGGTATTGAGCTCAATGGCCGCCTGAATCAACGCCGTCAGCGCCTTTTCATCGATCTGCTCACCCTCGCGGATATCGATGGCACGCCGAGTATTGCCTTCAAGGCTTGCATTGAACAGCTTCGACGGATCGTCCAGCGAAGCGCCCTTGGCGAAGGTCATCTTCACCACTTGCTTGTAGGTCTCGCCGGTGCAAATGATGCCGGCATGGGACCACACCGGCACGCCGCGCCACTTCCACTCTTCGATCACTTCGGGGTCGGCCTGGCGGATGATCTGGCGGATGTGGGCCAGGGATTCGCCGCGCCAGTCAGCCAGTTCCCGGATTCGTTCGTCGATCAGCGCCGAGGCTTCGTTTGAGTCAACCTTGTCCGTTTTCATCACCGTTTCCACCCTCATCATGATGGTTGTGACCGATGAGGGTAGACGCTGTTCGGAGGTTTTCAGGAATCGCTGACTGACGGCGCCTGGGGCACGGGACGGGTTTTCACGGTGACGAACATTTTGATGCGGTCGCCGATTTCCTGCAGGGTATGGCGGAACGGGTCGTGTCTTTCGCTGGTGGTCGGGTCTTCGAAGCTCCAGACCATCACTTCAGCGGTAAACGGCATGCGCGCGGCCTCTTCGGAGGATTTGTCGCACAGGGTGATGACGTAGTCGAACGCTTGGCCTTCGAAATCCTCGAGGGACTTGCTGCGCAAGTCGCTGGCATCGACGCCGATGTGATCGAGGGATTCGAACGTGCGCGGGTCGATCTCGCTGGCCTCGAGCCCGGCACTGAAGGCCTGGAAGTCGGCAGGATCGGTGTGGCGCAGCAGGGCTTCGGCCATCGGTGAGCGGACATCGTTTCGGGCGCAGACGAACAGCACGCGACGGGGGTCGGTCATGGGTTTACCTCGGCTGGCGGACTTTAGTGTTTGCTCATCAATCCATGCAGCACGCCGAACCGCAAACCCGGTTCAGACGCAATCATGTGCGTGATCCCGAACACCTTGAACGCCGCCAGCATCAACACCAGGCCGCCGGGCAAAATGCTCAGGCGATGGGTGGGCAAACCGGCCAGTTTGAGGTGTTTCACATGTTTGACTTCCAGCAGGCGCAACGACAGGCGCAACAGGCCGCCGTAGGTGATGCCGCTTTGGCCGTCATCATTCAAGCCATTGGCCTTGAGCACCTTGGCGAGCATCCGCGCCGTCCCGGAAGAACCGATAGCCTGTTGCCAGCCCATGGCGCGGTAACGGCGGGCAATGCGTTCGAATTGCACGGTGGCCGCGCGTTCGGCCTCCAGCAGCGCTTCGGCAACGATCCGCCCGCCGTGGAAGTAATGCGCACCGAAGGTGCCGCTGCCGATGGCAATGCTCTCGGTGACCAGCAGCTGGTCGCCACGGCCGATGATCATCTCCGTGGAGCCACCGCCGATATCCACCACCAGCCGCGTGGTTTGCGCCGGCAAAGTGTGGGCCACGCCGGCATAGACCAGTTGCGCCTCTTCGTGACCGGAAATGACGTCGATGCGAAAGCCCAGGTGGCGTTCGGCACTGGCCAGGAATAGCGGCGCGTTGTCCGCTTCGCGTACGGCACTGGTGGCCACCGCCCGCACCCGCCCGGCCTCAAAGCCGCGCAGCTTCTTGCCGAATCTCGCCAGCGCCTGCCAGCCCCGGTCCAGCGCCAACTCATCGAGCGCCCCGCCCTGCAGGCCTTCGGCCAGACGCACTGGTTCACGTAGGGTTTTCACTTCCTGGATGACCATCTGCTGGTTCCGTCTCACCGATTGGCCAATCATCAGGCGAAACGCATTGGAACCCAGGTCGATGGCGGCAAACAGCGGGGCGTCTTTCATAGGGGGGGTTCCTTGCACATTCATCTGCCGGCGGACTGGCGGCCGTCGGGCACTCAAGACGGATTGCGAGGATCTTGCCATTACTTCGATGACACCGAGATGACACAGCCTGGAGATCTGACCCACACCACAATTAGTCGGCAGTCCGCGAATTACCGGCATCCTGATGAATGGCCATCAAACCGTCATCGAATCGTCATGAACCGAGCGGCATAATCAAGTCATTCAATGCGTGCTTTAACTTTCTGCTGCCAATTCTGGTGGCTTTTTTTTGCCTGAAATTCTGCTTACAAACACTCCTGCGCCGCACGTTCGAACGTCGACGGCACGAACGCCGAGGCCAGCAGCTTGCGCTCGTACAGGAACACCTTGCCGCCGTTCGAGGCTTTATAGGTTTCAAGCACGTTGTCCGCCGACACTTTGCTCGATACGACAATCCGGTAGCTGCGCTGGGTCTGCGATACCGTGGGCGCCAGCGCATCGTCCTGCAACTTCGGCACCACGCAATGGGTGTACTCCTCGGGCGACTTGCTGGTGTGCAAGGTCATGGTCGGATTGTTCGGCGTGGCACAACCGGCCAGCAGCAGCGAGGCGAATACCAGGCTCGGGGCAAAAACAGTGCGCATGAATCAGGTCCTGAATAGAAATCCACGGTGGATTGGGTTGCCCGCCGCTCAATGGACGTCGGGGTTATTAATTTGTTGCTGCGGTTAAACCGGCCGTTACCAGCGCCTTCAACGACGCATCGAACTGTTTCAGCGCGGTCAGTTGCAGGTCGCGTTGCTGATCGATTTGCGCGGCAATCTCGGGGGCGGCCTTGTCATGCACCCACACCGACGGCAGTTGTTTTTCCACCGCACCTTCGGCCTTGCCGATGTACTGCAGGTTGGCGTCGTAGAACCGCGCGGCGAAACGCGCCTCGACCCGGTCGTTACGCTGGGTCAGCAACTGGTTGTGGGTATCGAGCATCACCACCACATCCGGGTGCGCCTGCACCAGGGCCTCGAGGTTGTCGTAGACGGTCACCGACACAAAGGTGTGGTGCAGCGAGCTCATCAACCAGTCGATGGCCAGTTGCGGATCGGAGCTGTTGACGAACGCCTGGCGAATCCGCGCATCGAGTGCGTTCTTCGCACCGTTGACGGCCACCGAGTGGTATTGCTCAAGGTATTGCAGGTTTTCCACGGTGTTTTCGCTGTACAGCACCCCGACCGTCTGCCCGTATTGCAAGCCGCCCTGGCCAGCGGTGATGGGCGGCAGATGGCAGGTGCGTGCGTCTTCGGCAAAGGCCGATGCGGTGGATGCAACACTGCCCAGCAACAGGGCAATCACAGCCAGTCGGGTCAAGATTTTCATCGCGCAGGTTCCTTGAGCAGCGTTTTCAATGCAGGCAATTTTCCGCCTTTGCACAAAAAACAGAACTTGCGATTCTTGATGGTGACTATTGACTGAACCAATAGTGCGGCGGCGCCAGCGCATGCCTCTGGCGCAAAGTTACTGGTCAATGTCGAACAAGCGGCTGTGCCGGGCGCCCACGGTTGATTACAGTGGCGACTGCCCTAAAAACCTGATCAAGGAACGAAACAATGGTGACCTGCTACCTGAAATACGTGCTCGATCCCTACCAGCTCGACGCATTCGAGCACTACGGCAAGTTGTGGATTCCCCTGGTGGAAAAGTTCGGCGGCCAGCACCACGGCTACTTTTTGCCGTCGGAGGGCGCCAACAACATCGCCCTGGCGCTGTTCACCTTCCCCAGCCTGGCGGAGTACGAGCATTACCGGCAGCAGTCGATGAACGATCCGGAATGTATCGCGGCGTTCAAGTACGCCGAAGAGAAAAAATTCATCCTCAGCTACGAGCGTTCATTCATGCGGCCGGTATTTGGCTGAAAGGATCGCTGACTCAGTCTTTTTTCAGATCCAGGCAATAGGTGTAGTAACCGGGGTCGCGCACCCAGCCCAGGGATTCATACAGGCGCTGGGCGGTGAGGTTGTCGGTGGCGGTTTCCAGGGTCATGCCTTTGCCACCGGCCAGCTTCGCGAAATCCCGGGCGGTGTTCATCAGCACGGTGCCGACACCTTTACCCCGGGCAGCGGGTGTGGTGAACAGATCACCGAGCAACCAGGTGCGATGGGCGTCGATGGAAGAAAAAGTCGGGAACAGCTGGACGAAGCCGAGGTTTTCACCGTCGCTGTCCTGGGCAAGAAATATCACCGATTCATCCCGGGCGAGGCGCTCGGCGATGAAGGCGCGCGATTGCGAAAGGTTCGACGGCTGCTTGTAGAACATCCGGTAGGCGTCAAACAAAGGGGCGATCTGGTCGATGTGCGATGCGTCGGCGCGCAGGGCCTGAATAGCCATGAGGGTGCTCCATTGCGGTCTCAAGGAATTACAGACTAGCAATGGCGACGTAACAGCGACGCACTATTTTCCTGAAAACACCGCGGCCCCTGTGGGAGCGGGCTTGCTCGCGAAGGCGGCAGCACATCAAACATCGATGTGACTGACCCACCGCTTTCGCGAGCAAGCCCGCTCCCACATTAGGCTCCCACATTGGATTGCGGGTTGCGGTCAAACGCGCACATTACGCCCTGGCAACGAAGTACGCTGGCTGCTTTCCCAGCCTTCGACCAGACCCACCGGCACATCCGCTGACGGCAACATCTGTGCGCCACGCACCAGATCGGACGCCCGCTCAGCAAGCATGATGGTCGGCGCATTGAGGTTGCCGTTCGGCTCGGTCGGGAACACCGACGAATCGATCACCCGCAGACCGGCGATGCCACGCACGCGCAATTCGGAATCGACCACCGCCATGTCGTCCTCGCCCATGCGGCACGAACCGCATGGATGGTAGGTGCTTTCCAGGTTGTCGCGCACGAAGGCGTCGAGGTCTTCATCGCTGGTCACCTGCGCGCCCGGGGCGATTTCGCCGTCGCGGAAGCGGTCCATGGCTTTCTGGCCGATGATCTCGCGGGTCAAGCGAATGCAGCGGCGGAAACCTTCGCGGTCCTCTTCCCGCTCCAGATAGTTGAAGCGGATTTCCGGATGCTCGTACGGATCGGCCGAGCGCACGCGCACATAACCACGGCTTTTCGGTTTGTTCGGACCGGTCAGCACCATGAAGCCATGGCCCTTGATCGGCTTGTTGCCGTCGTAGCGCATCGCCGCCGGCAGGAAGTGGAACTGGATGTCCGGCCAGCGCAGGCCCTTCTCGGAGCGGATGAAACCACCGGCCTCGAAGTGGTTGGTGGCGCCCAGGCCATCCTTGAACAGCAGCCAGCGCAGACCGATCATCAGCTTGCTCAGCGGGTCCATCTTGTTGTTGAGGGTCACCGGTTCCTTGCAGCCGAACTGGATGTACACCTCGGCGTGATCCTGCAGGTTCTCCCCTACCCCCGGCAGGTCATGGCGCACGCCGATCCCGGCCTTGCGCAGGACGTCCGCCGGGCCGATGCCGGAGCGTTGCAGCAGGTGCGGCGAGCCGATTGGCCCGGACGAGATCAGCACTTCACGGTTGCAATACACCTGGTGAGTCTGGCCACCGTGGTCATACATGACCCCCACCGCACGCTTGCCTTCAAGAATGATCTGGCGCGTCATCGCGTGGGTGATCACCGTCAGGTTCGGACGGCCCATGGCCGGGCGCAGATAGGCGTTGGCCGTGGAGCAGCGCACGCCGTTCTTCACGGTCATGTGCATGGCACCGAAACCTTCCTGCATGTAGCCGTTGCAGTCTTCGGTCTTGATGTAGCCCGCTTCGGCACCGGCTTCGACCCAGGCGCCGTACAGCGGGTTTTTCATGTGGTTGCCGTTGGTGGTGTGCAGCGGCCCGGTCTGCCCGCGATAGCTATCGCCGCCCGACTCGTAGCTCTCGGCGCGCTTGAAGTACGGCAGGCAGTTGCGATAGCCCCAGCCTTCGGCACCCAGGGATTCCCACTCGTCAAAGTCCAGCGCGTGGCCACGGATGTACACCAGGCCGTTGATCGACGACGAACCGCCCAGCACCTTGCCCCGTGGGCAGTGAATGCGTCGGCCGTTGAGGTGGGTCTCCGGCTCGGTCTCGTAGCGCCAGTTGTACTTCTTGGTGTTCATCGGGATCGAGAATGCGCTCGGCATCTGGATCACTACGCTCTTGTCACTGCCGCCGAATTCCAGGACCAGCACCGAGGTGGCCGGGTCTTCGCTCAGGCGGTTGGCCAACACACAACCTGCCGAGCCTGCGCCAATGATGATGTAGTCGTATTTTTGCGTAGCCATTTTTTGCGTGGTCATGACTATCTCCCGACCGTCGATTCAGTGAATACCGGCTGTGGCTGCTGTTTGTGGGTCAGCGTGTCACCGGTGGTGTATTGCGGGGAGTTCTTCTCGATCTGCTGGATCACCGCTTCTTCGCGTTTCAGATCAATCGAGCGGCTCAGCCAGTAGTACGCCAGGCCCGATACGATCAGCCCGACCAGCCAGGCGATGTCGATGCTGCCCAGCGCCTTGGCGAGCGGGCCGACATACACCTCGCGTTGTTCAACGCCGTCGAATATGTAGAAGAACGGGATCATCGAGATAAAACCGATGGCATAGGCGGCGATACCGCGCAGTCCCCAGCTGCCGTAGATGTTGCCGTGGGGCATGAAGAAGTGCGGGATGGCGTAGCGGCCCTTGCGCACGAAGAAGTAGTCAGTGAGGTTGACCGAGGTCCAGGGCACCAGGAAGTACAGCATCACCACCAGGTAGATCCCCAGCACCGACAGGCCTTTGCCGGAACTCTGGATGCTCAGGGCCACGCCCAGTTGCAGCAGGATCACGAAGCCGATGGCCAGGATGCGTGCCCTGCGTGTTGGTTCGATGTGCTTGATCGAGTCAACGCAGGTCAGCGTGGTCAGCTTGGCGCTGTAGATGTTCATCGCGATCACCGGCAGGAACGCCAGGATGGTGACCACCACCACCGCCGTGCCCACCAGCGGCGACACGGTGTTGCCAACTTGCCCAAGGGCCACCAGCACGTCAGTGGAGTGCAGGTGATCGGCCAGCCAGCCACCCACGGAAATCATCCACGCACCGGACAGCGAAGCCCCGAGGAACACCACGGCAATCAGCTTGCCGCTGGAGGTGTTTTTCGGCAGGTAGCGCGAGTAGTCCGACACATAAGGCGCATAGGCGATGTTGTAGCTGGCGGCCGCCGCAAATTGCGCGATGAAACCGGTCCAGTTGAAACCTAGCGGCTCCCGGGCCACTTCGCCTTCCGCGAGTGCCGGCAGCACTGCATCCGGCACCCAGCCCATCACCACCGCCACGGTCACCAGGCCATACAGCGGCAACGACAGGTACAACGCCCATTTGAAGCTGCGGTGCATCCAGTCATGGCCGAGAATCGCCAGCACCGCCGCCGGTATGGTCACCGCCACCGCGATCACCGCCGGGTTGAACCCGAATAGCGTATGCAGCCCCTGCATCATCAGCACCAGGTTGACGATGTTGAAGCCGGCGAACACGAACAGCGTCGCCAGCAGCACCAGGATCACCCCGCGATAACCGAACTGCGCACGGGACTGGATCATCTGCGGCAAGCCAAGGTGCGGGCCCTGGGAGCCGTGAAACGCCATGAACAGTGTGCCGAACATGATGCCCAGCGTACCGGCCAGCGTGGTCCACAGCGCGGTCAGGCCGACGCTTGGGCCAACGAAGCCGATGGTCATGGTGAAGAAGGTGAAATTGCCGAGGAACCAGAACGGGCCCTGACTGGCCAGCTTGTCAGTGCGCTCGTTCTCGGGGATGAAATCAATCGAATGCCCCTCGACGACGGATTTTTCGTCGAGGCTGGACACGCTCGGGGCGGACTTGGCGTTAGTGTTCATGATGGACTCTTATTGTTGGAAGATCATGACGAGATAACCGCGTTCTTTCGGGTGAACGACTCCCGGGGCGCGTCCTTGCCGTTCCCGAATTTCAAAGGCTCAATTGCCTTCAGCGTTAGTACGAAACCTGTGGGAGCGGGCTTGCTCGCGAAAGCGGTGGGTCAGGCAACATAGATGTCGAATGTGCCGGCCTCTTCGCGAGCAAGCCCGCTCCCACAAGGGGTGGCGTCAGCTTGGCAGCGTGATCCACACCGCCTTGGTTTCGAGCAGGTAATCGAGCTGCTCGGCGCCCAGGTCCTTGCCGAATCCGGACTGTTTGTAGCCACCAAACGGCATCGACGGATCGAGGGTGCCGTGGGCATTGACGTAGACCGAGCCTGCTTTCAAGCGTGGAATCAGGCTGTGCACCTTGCCCAGGTCGTTGGAATACAGTGCCGCCGCCAGGCCGTAGGGCGAGTCGTTGGCCAGGGCCAGCGCTTCTTCCTCGTCGTCGAACGGTGCGGTGACCAGCACCGGGCCGAAGATTTCTTCCTGGACAATGCGCATGTCGTTGCGGCAGTTGGCGAAGATGGTCGGCTCGACGAAGAAGCCAGGGCCATCGACCGGTTGTCCGCCGTAGACCAGTTCGGCGCCTTCGGCCTTGCCAGTTTCGATGTACTCGGTCACGCGCTGCTTTTGCAGGGCCGAAACCAGCGGGCTGATGAAGCAATCAGGATCCAGGCCCGGGGCCATTTTCAGGGTGCGCGTGTAGGCGATCAGCTCGCGCAGGAATTCGTCGTAGACACTGCTATGAATATAGGCCCGTGTACCGGCGTCGCATACCTGCCCGGAGTTGAAAAACACGCCATTCGCGACCGCTTGGGCGGCGGCCGGGATGTCGGCGTCGGCGCAGACGATGACCGGTGATTTACCACCGAGTTCGAGGGTCAGGCGCTTCATGTCATCCAGCGCTGCGCGGCCGACAGTCTGGCCCACTGGGGTCGAGCCGGTGAAGGTCAGTTTGTCGATACCAGGGTGGGTGGCCATGGCCGCACCGACCACGCTGCCGCGCCCGGTGACGATGTTGATCACGCCATCCGGAATGCCCGCTTCCTGCACCAGTTCAGCGAAACGCAGGGCCGACAGCGAAGTCAGTTCGGCAGGCTTGACAACCACGGTGCAACCGGTCGCCAGCGCCGCGCCGAGCTTCCAGGCCATGGTTTGCAGCGGGAAGTTCCACGGCACGATGGCGCCGACCACGCCTACCGCTTCCTTGCGGGTATAAGCCAGGTAGTTGCCCGGCAGCGAGGGTTCGACGGTACGTCCGTGGAGCTTGGTGGCCCAGCCGGCGAAGTAACGCAGGGTATCGACGGTGCCCTGGATGTCGACGTCCTTGGCGAAGGCCACGGATTTGCCCATGTCGATGGATTCGATTTCCGCCAGTTCAGCAGCGTTCTGCTCGATCAGGTCGGCCAGGCGCTGCATCATGCGCTCGCGTTCGGCTGGTTTGGCCTGGCGCCAGGCGCCGCCGTCGAACTGGGCGCGGGCGGCTTGTACGGCACGGTCCAGGTCCTCGGTGGTGCCCATGGGAATGCGGGTGATCAGGCCTTCGGTCGAGGGTTCGATCACATCGGAAGTCTGGCCGTCACTGGCTTCGACCCATGCGCCGCCGATGAACATTTTCTGAACCTTGCTGAGGAAGGTCTGGGTGGCTTCGCTGACGCCGAATTTCTGCAGGTAACTTTTGACGATCGTGTCCATTTTTGTTCTCTCTGCCCGGCAGTCAGGGCCTGCCGGGTTTATGTGGTTTCGATGATCAGGCTGGAGTCGATTCGCTCTCGGCGGCGGCCCGCACCTTGCCACGCTCGTGGAAGATGAAACCGATGCTGTTGAGAAGCAGTTGCGCGGCGAGGATCGAAGTCATGCCGGTCGGGTCGTAGACCGGTGCCACTTCCACCAGGTCCATGCCGACGATGTTGCCTTTGCTGCGCTTGGCCAGGGCCTGGATGATTTCCAGCACTTCGTAGTAGAGGAAGCCACCGTGGCTAGGGGTGCCAGTACCGGGGGCGATGGACGGGTCGAAACCGTCGATGTCGATGGTGATGTAGTAGTTGATGTCCTGCGGGATCAGCGCCAGCACACCCTCGACGCCAAGGCGACGCACGTCACGCACCGAGAGGATTTTCGAACCGGCTTCATGAGCCGCTTCGTAGTCGTCGCGGTTGGACGACGACACGTTGCGGATGCCCATCTGGGTCATGCCGACAATGTGGTTCATTTCCGAGGCGCGGCGCAGCGGGTTGCCGTGGCCGTAGCGAACACCGTGGCGTTCGTCGACGAAGTCCAGGTGCGCATCGAAGTGAATGATGTGGATCGGGCCGCGGCCTTCGAAGGCCTTGATCACTGGCGCGTGCACCGAGTGGTCGCCGCCGAGCACCACCGGCATCACGCCGGCATCGAGGATCTTGCGCACGGCGTATTCGGTGTTCTTGTTGCTGGTGGCCATGTCGGTGTGGACGATGTCGGCATCACCGACGTCGACCATGCGCACGTCCGATGCGGTGAGGTACATCACGTCATCTTCGTGATCGTAGGCGCCGGCGTGGCCGAAGGAAAACAGCGTCGATGCTTCGCGAATCCCGCGTGGTCCGAAGCGTGCGCCGGAGCGCCACTGGGTGCCCATGTCGTTGGGCACGCCGAGCACCGCGACGTCGGCATCCAGTGCATCCCAATCGGTGCACACCGGGGATTTGCCAAAGGTGCAATGACCTACGAATGGCAGGTTCAGGCGACCGGATTCATAACCGTTGTTCGACATTTCTAGCCTCTCCACTTCTTGTTATCGGCTTGGCGGACTGCAAGGCGACCGCCGTTGGAAAGACTATGGGCGCAGGTTTTCGTGGAAAAAATGCTAAACATCAGATACTCATATCGGTATTCCCGATGCATCCCCATGCCGGAGGTCCAAGATGATCCAGCTGCACGATGTCGACCTGAAACTGCTCAGGGTGTTTGCCACGATTGTCCGCTGCGGCGGTTTCTCGGCCGCGCAGGCGGCGCTCAATGCCGGGCAATCGACCATCAGTGAACAGATGACCCACCTGGAAACCCGCCTCGGGGTCAAGCTCTGCCAGCGCGGGCGCAGCGGCTTTCGCCTGACCGAACAAGGGGTGGCCATTCATGAAGCCACCCAGCGCCTGCTGTCGGCGGTGGAAAACTTCTGCATGGACGCCGACGTGCTCAAGCAGCACATCAGCGGCAAGCTCAACCTGGGGATCATCGACACCACGATTACCGACCCGGACTCGCCGATCCCGCGCACCACCCAGCGCTTCGTCTCACGGGGCCATGACGTGCACCTGAACGTGTACGTCGGCACCCCGGCGGAACTGGAAGAACGGGTGCTCGACGGTCGCCTGCACCTGGCCATCGGGCACTTTCCGATCCATGTGCCGGGCCTGCTGCAATCACCGCTGTACCAGGAAGCCCTGGGCTTGTATTGCGGCCGGCGTCACCCCTTGTACGGCAGCCACGCCGAAGGTGAGGAGCTGCTCGAAGAAGTCGCTGCCGGGCGGATCGTCGTGCGCGGCTACATGCAGCAATACGACCTCGAACACCTGGGCGTCAGCAAGGCGGCCGCCACCGTGGACAACATCGAAGCCACCGCGATCCTGATCATTTCCGGCGCCTACCTGGGTTTTCTGCCTGAACACTTCGCCGCCCAGTGGGTCAAGAGCGGCGAGATGCATCAACTGGCACCCGCGAGCCTGCGCCTGAAGTCGCCGTTCGACGTGATCACCCGACGCGGCACGGCACCGCCACCGATCCTCCAGGCGTTCCTCGAGGACCTGGCCGCCAGCACCCGTAAAACCGGCAAGCCGTGATGTGACACTCGCCAAATTCAAATTTTGCCGGGCATACTGATTCGGTTCATCAACCTTGCAGGCCCGTCATGCGCATCCACGTCACCTTCATCGACCGCGTCGGCATCACCCAGGAAGTGCTGGCCCTGCTCGGTGGACGCAGTTTCAACCTGGACGCCGTGGAGATGGTGCCGCCGAACGTCTACATCGATGCGCCGACCCTCGGCGCCGAGGTGCTGGAGGAGTTGCGCGAGGCGCTTTTCGGCGTGCACGGCGTGCAAGCGGTGACCATGGTCGACATCCTTCCAGGGCAACGCCGGCGCCTGCAACTGGACGCGTTGCTGGCAGCCAGTTCCGACCCGGTGCTGGCGGTGGATGACCGCGGCCATGTGCTGCTGGCCAACCCGGCGCTGATCGCCCTCTGCGGCCGCGAACCGGCCGGTGAATCGCTGACCGCGCTGTTCGACGATGCCGATTTGCAACGCACCTTGATCGCTCAGCATTTCCGCCTGCCGATGCACGAGGTCAGCCTCGGTGGCCAAACGCTGCTGCTCGACGCGATGCCGATCACCGACGCCGGCGCCCTGCTCACCCTGTATCAACCCAATCGCATCGGTGAACGCCTGTCGGCGCTGCACCATGACCATGCCGAAGGCTTCGATGCGCTGCTTGGCGAATCGCCGCCGATCCGTGCGCTCAAGGCCCGCGCCCAACGGGTGGCGGCCCTCGATGCGCCGTTGCTGATCCAGGGTGAAACCGGCACCGGCAAGGAGCTGGTGGCCCGCGCCTGCCACGCGATCAGTCCACGGCACGACGCGCCGTTTCTGGCCCTGAACTGCGCGGCACTGCCGGAGAGCCTGGCCGAAAGCGAGCTGTTCGGCTACGCCCCCGGCGCCTTCACCGGCGCGCAACGGGGCGGCAAGCTCGGCCTGCTGGAACTGGCCGATCAGGGCACGGTGTTCCTCGATGAAGTGGGGGAAATGTCGCCCTACCTGCAAGCCAAGTTGCTGCGTTTTTTGAGCGATGGCTGCTTCCGCCGGGTCGGTGGCGACAAAGAGGTCCGGGTCAATGTGCGGGTGCTCAGCGCGACCCACCGCGACCTGGAAAAAATGGTCGCCGAAGGGCGTTTTCGCGAAGACCTGTTCTACCGCCTCAACGTGCTCAACCTGCAAGTGCCGCCGCTGCGCGAGCGCGGTCACGACATCCTGCTGATGGCCAATCACTTCATGCAACAGGCCTGCGCGCAGATCCAGCGACCGACGTGTCGTTTGGCACCGAGCACCTTCAGCGCCCTGCTCGGCAACCGCTGGCCGGGCAACGTGCGGCAACTGCAAAACGTGATCTTTCGCGCGGCGGCGATTTGCGAAAACCCGCTGGTGGACATCGACGACCTGGACATCGCCCGCACCGCCGTTGAACGGCAAAACGACGGCGAAGTCGGCAGCCTGGAAGAGGCCGTTGGCGACTTTGAGAAAAACCTGCTGGAACAGCTGTATCGCAGCTATCCGTCCAGTCGGTTGCTGGCGGCGCGGTTGCAGACGTCCCATAGCGCCATCGCCATTCGCTTGCGCAAGTACGGCATTCCCAACAAACCGTAAGCCTCACGCAGGCAAAATGTGGGAGCGGGCTTGCTCGCGAAGGCGTCGTGTCAGACAACATGGATGGTGAATGACACACTGCATTCGCGAGCAAGCCCGCTCCCACAGGGGATCAGTGTTGTTGCTGAATTCTCCGTCTTCAAATCGATACAGCGTAGCGAAATCAAGACAAAACCTTTCCTACCCGCATTTACGGCGTCTGCGCCCACAGCCCTGCTTGTCTGTATTGATTTCAATACGGATTAAATCTCTCGCACTTAATAAAATAACTTCAAGTCATTGATTTAAAACAACTAATCAACCTTGGCACCGCCCTTGCTATCACTCCTCCAACCCCGCTCGTCGCCCCGCCACGAGCCTTAAAACAATAAGGAGTTGATATGAGCCAATTGCGTTTTACCGTCGATCACGAATGGTTGCGCCTTGAGAGCAATGGCCTGGTCACCGTCGGCATCACGGCGTTTGCCCAGCAGGCGCTGGGGGATGTGGTGTTCGTTCAAGTGCCTGAATTGGGCGCCTTCGATGCAGGCGCTGAAGTGTCGGTGCTGGAATCGGTGAAAGCCGCCAGCAGTATCGGCATGCCGCTGGACGGTGAAGTGGTCGAGATCAACGCGACGCTGGAGAGCACCCCGGAACTGGTCAACGAAGACCCATTGGGCGAAGGCTGGTTCTTTCGCTTCAAACCGGTCGATGTCGAGGCGCTGGGCGATTTACTGGATCAAGACGCCTATGAACGCCTGACCGCAGAACACGCCGACGCTTGAAGCCCCCTGGGCATTTCCCGAATCCGAAAAAGGACTACACCATGTTCAGCAAACACGACCAGATCAAAGGCTATGACGACGAACTGCTGGCGGCGATGAACGCCGAGGATGCGCGGCAGGAACACCATATCGAACTGATCGCCTCGGAAAACTACACCAGCCAGCGGGTGATGCAAGCCCAGGGCAGTGGCCTGACCAACAAGTACGCCGAAGGCTATCCGGGCAAGCGTTACTACGGTGGCTGCGAGCATGTCGATGTGGTCGAGCAACTGGCCATCGACCGCGCCAGGCAACTGTTCGGCGCCGATTACGCCAACGTCCAGCCGCACTCCGGCAGCCAGGCCAACGCGGCGGTTTATCTGGCCCTGCTGCAAGCCGGCGACACCGTGCTGGGCATGAGCCTGGCCCACGGCGGTCACCTGACCCACGGCGCCAAGGTGAGTTTTTCCGGCAAGCTGTACAACGCCGTGCAGTACGGCATCGACACCACCACGGGCCTGATCGACTACGACGAAGTCGAGCGCCTGGCGGTCGAGCACAAGCCGAAGATGATCATCGCCGGGTTCTCGGCCTATTCGAAGACCCTGGACTTCCCCCGCTTCCGCCAGATCGCCGATAAGGTCGGCGCGTACTTCTTCGTCGACATGGCCCACGTCGCCGGGCTGGTGGCGACCGGTCTGTATCCGAACCCGCTGCCCTACGCCGATGTGGTCACCACCACCACCCACAAGACCCTGCGCGGCCCGCGCGGCGGTTTGATTCTGGCCAAGGCCAACCCGGAGCTGGAGAAGAAGCTCAACGCCGCGGTATTCCCCGGTGGTCAGGGCGGCCCGCTGATGCACGTGATCGCCGCCAAGGCCGTGTGTTTCAAGGAAGCGCTGGAACCAGCATTCAAGACTTATCAGGCACAAGTGATCCGTAACGCCCAGGCCATGGCGCAGGTGTTTATCGAGCGCGGTTATGACGTGGTGTCCGGCGGCACGGATAACCACTTGTTCCTGGTCAGCCTGATCCGCCAAGGCCTGACCGGCAAGGACGCTGACGCAGCCCTCGGTCGCGCCGGCATCACTGTGAACAAAAACGCCGTGCCCAACGATCCGCAATCGCCGTTCGTGACCTCCGGCCTGCGCATCGGTACGCCGGCGATCACCAGCCGTGGCTTCAAGGAAGCGCAGAGCATCGCCCTGGCCGGCTGGATCTGCGACATCCTCGATCACTTGGGCGATGCCGATATCGAGGCCAATGTCGCCCGCCAAGCCGCTGCCCTGTGCGCGGACTTCCCGGTCTACCGCGACTGAGCACACAACACAAAACCCCTTGTGGGAGCGGGCTTGCTCCCACAGGTTCTGCGGCTGTTGCACAAGGAAATAACGATGAATGCCATTGTCGAATCGACCGGCAAGAGCCCGGCGAAAGTGGAAATCGGCACCAAACTGCGCGGCGCGGAAAAGGTTGCGCGGATTCCGGTGAAGATCATTCCCACGGATGAATTCCCGCGCAAACCCGACTGGATTCGCGTGCGCATGCCGATCTCTCCCGAGGTCGACCGGATCAAGCAGCTGCTGCGCAAGCACAAGCTGCACAGCGTTTGTGAAGAAGCCTCGTGCCCGAACCTCGGTGAATGTTTCTCCGGTGGTACCGCGACCTTCATGATCATGGGCGACATCTGCACCCGTCGCTGCCCGTTCTGCGATGTCGGCCATGGCCGGCCCAAGCCGCTGGACGTCAACGAACCGATGAACCTGGCCGTGGCCATCGCCGAGCTGCGCCTGAAGTACGTGGTGATCACCTCGGTGGACCGCGACGATTTGCGCGACGGTGGTGCCCAACACTTTGTCGATTGCCTGCGGGAAATCCGCAAGCTGTCGCCCGGCATTCAACTGGAAACCCTGGTGCCGGATTATCGCGGACGCATGGACGTGGCCCTGGCGATCACCGCCAATGAGCCCCCGGATGTGTTCAACCACAACCTGGAAACCGTACCGCGCCTGTACAAGGCCGCGCGGCCGGGTTCGGACTTCGAGTGGTCGCTGGACTTGCTGCAAAAGTTCAAGCAAGCGGTGCCGCATGTGCCGACCAAATCCGGCCTGATGCTGGGCCTTGGCGAAACCGACGAGGAAGTCATCGAGGTCATGCAGCGCATGCGCGAGCACGACATCGACATGCTGACCCTCGGCCAATACCTGCAACCCTCGCGCAGTCACTTGCCGGTGCAGCGCTTCGTACACCCGGACACCTTTGCCTGGTTCGCCGAGGAAGGTACGCGCATGGGTTTCAAGAACGTGGCGTCCGGGCCGCTGGTGCGTTCGTCCTATCACGCCGATCAACAACTTCATGGAGGTACGGACGGTTTCAAGCCATGATGGAATGACTGGTCATGCATGGAGCCGTTTCCGATGTCGCGTTCACCCTGTCTGTTGTTGCTGTGCCTGAGCCTAGCCACGCCGTGCATGGCCAACGAGTCGAAACCCGGGCACATGGTGTATGTGCGCAGCGTCGACCCGGGCATCGAGCAGGACATCCGCTACGCCGGCGCGCACAATTTCACCGGGCATCCGCTCGACGGTTACCAGGCGGCGGAGTGCCTGCTGTCGGCGGATGCTGCGAAAGCGTTAGCCCGAGTGCAAAGCTCACTGAAAGCCGAAGGCTACGGCTTGAAGGTATTCGACTGCTATCGACCCAAGCGTGCGGTGGCGGACATGGGCCGCTTCGCCACCGACCCCAGTGACCCGCTGAAGACCGAGTTCTATCCACGGGTCGACAAGCAAGACTTCTGGCGTCTGGGGTATGTGGCCCGGGTGTCCAATCATTCCCGGGGCAACACCGTCGACCTGACGATGACCGGCCCCGACGCCCTGCCCGCCGACAGCTGGACACCTTCGGCTACGCCGGTGGATTGCACCGCCCCTTACGGCCAGCGCTGGCACGACGGCGCGCTCGACATGGGCACCGGTTTCGATTGCTTCGATGAGCGGGCGCATACCGACTCGGCGCTGATCAACGCCACGGCCAAAGCCAATCGCCAGCGCCTGGCCAGTGCCATGGCCAAGGAAGGCTTTGTCGGTTATTCGGCCGAGTGGTGGCACTTCACGTACAGCGGGAATCCGCAGAAGCCGGACGTCATGGACTTCCCCATCACGCCTCTGCAGCCATGAAGCCTCTGATCAAAACCCTGTTAGCGCTGCTTTTTCCGCTGGCTGCAATGGCCCAGGGACTCGACGGCAGCGACCAACTGATCGTGGTCACCAGTAAAGGCTGGGATGACATCCAGGGTACAGCCCAGCGCTATGAACGGCACGGGCAGACCTTGCAGAAATTCGAAGCGCCCTTTGCAGTGGTGCTCGGCAAGAACGGCATGGGTTGGGGCAAGGGGCTGCTCGATATCGGGCAACCTGAAGGGCCGGTCAAACAGGAAGGCGATGGCAAGGCGCCGGCTGGAATGTTCAAGCTGGGCACGGCGTTTGGCTACGCGCCTTCGGCCGAAACCCGCCTGCCCTATCTGTCGCTGACACCGACCATCGAATGCGTGGATGACAGCCAATCCACGCGTTACAACGAACTGGTCGACGGAGCGGTCGTCGAAAAGGACTGGAACAGCTCCGAACGGATGCGCCGCTCGGATGAGCTGTACCGCCAAGGCATCGTCATCCAGCACAACACCCCGGCCACTCCCGCTGCCGGCTCGTGCATTTTCTTCCACATCTGGCGCGGCCCCACGGCGCCGACCCGTGGCTGTACGGCCATGGACCCGGCGGATATCGCGCGGTTGTTCGATTGGCTGGACCCGGGCAAATCCCCGGTGCTGGTGCAACTGCCTGAAGCGCAGTACGAGCAGTTGCGTGAGCGCTGGAAACTGCCGAAGCGCTAACTTGTAAACGCTGATCCTGTGGCGAGGGAGCTTGCTCCCGCTGGGGCGCGAAGCGGCCCCAAAAAATGGGACTGCTGCGCAGTCCAGCGGGAGCAAGCTCCCTCGCCACAAATGCTGGTATTAACCTCGCTCAACCACCACGCCACTCATCGACGGCTTGGCCAGCGCGTAATAGATCACACCCGGCACCAGCAGCCCGACAATCCAGGAAATATCCACGCCGCCCAGTTGCGCAACCATCGGCCCAGAGTAGAAATGGGTGTCGACAAAAGGCAACTGGATCAACACACCAATCACGTACACGCTGATCCCCAGCACGTTCCAGCGACCGTAGCGCCCGTTCGGGTCGGACAGCGCCGGGATGTCGTAACGCTCCTTGTTGATGAAGTAGTAATCCACCAGGTTGATCGCGCTCCACGGGGTGAAGAACGTCAGCAAAAACAGGATGAAGTACTTGAACGAGTTGAGGAACGAGTACTGCCCCAACAATGCCAGCGCGGTGGACGCCGCGACGATCAGCAGCACAAACAGCATGCGCTGGCGGGCGGTGATTTCCAGGCGACGACGAAAGCCACTGATGATGGTGGCGATGCACATGAAACTGCCGTAGGCGTTGAGGGTGGACACCGTGACCTTGCCGAACACAATGCTCAGGTACAGCAAGGACGCGATCACACCGCTACTGCCCAGGCCGACAATCGTCGCCACTTCGTGCCCACGGAAATTCGCCCCGGCCAGTGCGGCGGCGAACACCCCCAGCACCATCGAAGTCTGAGCCCCCAGCACTGTGCCGAGGCCCACGGCGGTGAAGGTTTTCCACGACGAAGTCTTGCTCGGCAGGTAGCGTGAGTAGTCTGCCACGTAGGGGCCGAAAGCGATCTGCCAGGACGCCGAGAGCGAAACCGCCAGCAGGAAGGTGCTCCAGGCAAAATGACGATTGTCCAGCAGCAGGCCGATGTCGTTGAGGGTCATCAACCGGGTGAACAGGTAGGCGAAGGCGATGATGCCCAGCACGCTGGCTACACGCCCGACCAGGTGAATCACCCGATACCCGAAGATCGTCAGGAACGCGATGCACGCCGCGAAAATCAGGATGCCGGTGCTGTCACTGACACTGATCAACTGCGCGATCGCCTGCCCCGACAGCACCGCGCCGGTGGCGCTGAAACCCAGGTACATCAAGCACACCAGGACAATCGGGATGGCCGCGCCATACACGCCGAACTGCACTCGGCTGGAGATCATCTGCGGTAAGCCGAGCTTCGGCCCTTGCGCCGCGTGCAGCGCCACCACGGCACCGCCGAGCACTTGCCCGATCAGCAAGCCGATCAGCGACCAGAACACATCGCCGCCCAGCACCACGGCCAGGGCGCCGGTGACGATGGCAGTGATTTGCAGGTTGGCGCCGAGCCACAGGGTGAACTGGCTGTAGAGACTGCCGTGTCGTTCAGCCTCGGGAATGAAATCGATCGAGCGGGTCTCGACCAGGGGACTGCGTTGCGCACTCATGACGATGTTTCCTTTGAGGAGCTGTTTTTGTTGTCGGGGTTGAACTTAGAAGGTCTTGGTGGCACTTGCAACGACCGTGGCCGAGCACAGGTCGTTATAGCCATACCAGCCACTGCATTCACTCTTCGTCAGGTCGGTGTCGACATAGCTCAGGCCCCAGGTCACGCCAACAAAATCACGGGTCAACTTGGCCTCCCACTCGTAGTAGGCCTCGCGGTTGTCGCCGTTGGCGGACCAGAAAGCCGGGTCTTTCACGTCGTTGCGTCCCACGCGCAACTCCAGGCCGACTTCGGCCGGCAGCGTGAACTTGTAGCCGACGTAGGTGTAGAGGGTGTCCTGGTCTTCGCCGAAAACGTTCGGCGTGTCCTTGGAGTAATAGGCACCCAGCTTCACGCCGTACAGGTCGAGGACGGCGTAGATTTCGCTGAGGTTGAATTCGGAATTTTTCGGGTAGTCGTACTTGATGTAACCCAGGTCCAGGCTGATCGCGTCCGTCGCCTGCCAGTAGTAACCGGCGTAGTACTCACGCTCCTGCCGGGTGTCGAAGCCGCCGCCGAAATCCACGTTGGAGGTCCAGGCGCCGATGTACAGGCCGCTGCTGTGCAGCAGCGTTGCGCCACCCTGTACCGCCGGATCGCCCAGGGTTTGCGAGATGCCCCGGGAACGGTAATCGCTGACGACGCCCAGGGTCATTTCCAGGCTGAAATCATCGTTGAGGGTCAGGGCCTGGCTGCTCAGGGGAATCAATGCCAGTGTCGCGAGGGTCAATGCTGAAAGTGCGTTCATACAGTTCTCTTGTTGTTATGGCGTACGGGGAATTTCAGGCATGGCGATGCCAGGCCCCTCGCGCTACGAGGGGCTGGCTGGTTTTTGCGGGTGCTGGGTGTTCGCAGGTCAGGACGCGGGGGCGTAGACCTGCTTGCCGGCGAAGAAGGTGTTCAGGACTTTGGTTTCGAACAGGTCGTCATCGCTGACCTTGAACACATCGCGGTCGAGGATGATCAGGTCAGCCTGCTTGCCCGGTGCCAGCGAACCGATCTGCTGCTCCAGGCGCAGGGTTTTCGCCGCGTTGATGGTGTAGGCGTAGAACATGGTCTGGCGGTCGATGCTTTCCTTGGCATTGAGTACGCCCAACGGCCCCTTGCGTGTGCTGGCCTGGGCAATGGCGTTGAACGGGTTGGCGCTCGACACCGGCCAGTCGCTGCCACCTGCAATTGTCGCGCCGGCGTTATGCAGGGACCGCGCGGGATACTGGTAACCGTAGGCAAAGGCGCTGATGTAGGGTTTGACCAGTTCGACGGTGTAGGACTCGCCGGTGGCCCACAGCAGTTGCATCGAGGCGATCACGCCCAGTTGCTTGAAGCGCGGAAACTCCTTGGGGTTGACCAATTGCAGGTGCGCAATGCTGTGGGGCACGGGCGTCGGGCTGAGCTTGCGCGCATACGCCACGCCATTGAGCGCTTCACGCACCGCGCGGTCGCCGACGGCATGCATGTGCACGATCCAGCCGCGTTTTTCCGCCGCCACCACCAGTTCGCCAAAGTGCGCCGGGTCGGTCAGCAACTGACCATTTTTATGGCTGTTCTTGAACGGTACGATGACCGCTGCGGTTTGCCCGGGGAATTCAAGAATGCCGTCGACAAACACCTTGATGCCGGGGAACGTCAGGTTAGGCACGCCCTCGAACTGCTTCATCACCGTGGCGATCACTTCCAGGTCGGCAGGCTTGCTCTTCGGATTGGTGACCATCAACGCGGCGACGTGGGCACTGAGTTCGCCGTTCTGCGCCAGCTCCTTGTACAGCGGCAGCACGCCGACACTTTCCGCGGTGGCATGGAAATCGAACAGCGAATCTTCGCTGCCGCCGTTCGCCGCCGCGTCCATCCAAGCGGTGACGCCGAATTGATTGTTGATCTTCACCGCCTCGCGAGCGGCCTTGAGCATGGCCTCCGGGGTAGGCGCCGGAATACCGTTGCGCACCACGTCCCAGCGGGATTCGGCAAAGTAGCCGTTCGGCGTGAAGTCCGCTTCATGGCCGATGTAGCCGCGTTCTTTCTCCGGCAGGCTCTTGACCAGCGCCGCGTCGATGTTCAGGCGCTTGAGCATCGCGTTGTTGGCCCAACCGGTGTGCCCGTCGATGCCGCTGAAGACGATGGGCTGATCGGCCCAGCGCCCCTGGTTGAACACCTTGCCCAGCTCACGGCTTTTCTCCCAGTAGGCCGAACTGACCCCGGCCACGCTGATCACATCACCGGAGCGAGCACGTCCGGCCTTGTCCTCTTCGATCAACCATTGCTCCAGTTCCGGCAAGGGTTTGACCTCGTCCAGCAGGTTGGCCTTCATGCTGTCGAAAGCGCCCGAGACCGGGTGGCTGTGGGTGTCGATCATGCCCGGCATCAACACTTTGCCCGCCAGGTCGATGCGCTGGGTCTTGGCATCGGCCAGGGCATTGATTTCGGCATCGCTGCCCACTTTCAGAATCTTGCCGTCTTGCACCGCAACAGCCTGCACCAGTGCCTGGCCGGGTTCGGCGGTAAAGACCTTGCCGTTGAACAACACCAGGTCAGCGGCGGCCATGGCCTGCACCGACGACAGGGCCAGCGCGGCGGCCAACAGGTTTGGAATCAATCGCATCGGAACGCTCTCTAGTTTTTATGGGGCGGATCGGGAAGTAACCGCTTGGGAAACCACGTGTGGCGCAAGCCCGAGGAACGGCGCCTTGGCCCACACGACCTTGCCGCCGACCAGCGTCAGCAGCACGTCGTTGCGGCCCAGTTCCTCCTCGGGCACCTGCATGAAGTTCTTGTCCAGCACGATCAGGTCAGCGAATTTGCCGACTTCGACCGAACCCAGCACCGCGTCGAGCTTCAACTGTTCGGCGGAACTGAGGGTGATGCTGCGCAGCGCTTCGGCTCGCGACAGCGCCGGATCGGCGTTGAGTCGCCCGGCATACTTCGGCCCGTAGCTGTGCGGATTGGTGGGGTCGCCGGAACGGGTGACACCGACTTTCAGCGCCAGGAATTCATCCAGCGGATCGACCGGCCAATCGCTGCCAAACGCCACTCGACCACCGGCATGGGCGATGCTGCCCGAGGGCTCCATGCGCGCAAATCGCGCGGCGCCAAGGTGATCACTGGTACCGTCGACCGTGGACGGTGCCTGCTGCGCCCACTGGAACGACATGGTGGCCGTGACGTCCAGTGCCTTGAAGCGCGAATAGTCGGCAGGGTCGACTGACTCGGCGTGCGCGATGGCCGGGCGGAAATCAGTACCGGGCAGCTCCTTGCGCACGTAGGCCACGCTGTCCAGTGCATCGCGCACCGCGCGCTCGCCGGTAGCGTGCAGGTGCGGGTCGAGACCGGCCTTGACCGCTTGCAGCAACAACGGATTGAGCACTTGCGGCGGGAAATACAGTTCGCCCAGGTTCTTGCCCGGCGTCCACTTCGGCGCCTTGTCGGTGCCGCTGTTGTGCAGGTACGGGGTCAACATGGCGCCGGTGTCCGCCGGGGCATTGATGATGCCGTCCATGAACAGTTTGACGTGGCGCATGTTCACGCCCGGCGCGACGTTCACTTCGCCCTGGTCGTAGGTGCTGGCCAGGGCCTTGGCCTCGGCGATGGTTTTCACCGGGTCGGCGGCAGCGGCGGCCGGGTCCAGCTTGATCGCCAGCAAGGCCCGGGCGGTCAGCTCGCCGGACTTTTGCAGGCTGGTGAAGGCTTTGCCGTTTTCCGGGCCGGACAGCGCATCCATGAAACTGGTGATGCCTTGCTGGCGCATGGCGTCGAGGGCTGCACGAACCTGATTGAGTTTTTCCGCGTCGGTCGCAGGCGGGACCACGGCGGCCAACGATTCGGCGGCGCCGTCTTCACAGATGCCGTTCGGATTGCCGGCGCTGTCGCGTCGGTATTTGCCGTCCTCGGGATCGGCGGTGTTCTTGTTGATGCCGGCCAGTTCCAGGCCGCGAGAGTTGGTCAGCACGGTGTGGAAGTCGGTGGAGCGCACCTGGATCGGACGCTTGGTCTTGAGCGCGTCCAGGGTCGATTTGTCGGCGTCGCCGTCGAGCCCGGTCATGCCCATGCGGTCCCAGCTGCCCACTTCCAGCCACACGTCCGGGCCCTTGTCCTTGTCGGCATCGAGGCAGGCCTGGATGCTCGCCTGAAACTGCGCGCGGGTCATGGTCTGGTATTTCAGGTCGCACAAGGTCATGGCGCGACCGCCATCCCCCGGGTGCATGTGCGCATCGACGAAGCCCGGCATCAGCATGCGTCCGGCCAGGTCGATCCGTTGTGTCTGCTTGCCGATGTAAGCGTCGACCCCCGCATCGCTGCCGACATAGACGATCTTGCCGCCCGAAATGGCAATGGCCTGCTGCACGGAACTCTGGCCATCGACGGTGTAGACGTAGCCATTGCGCATGACCGTGTCGGCGGGTGTCGCCGCCAGCGCCATGCCGGAAAATGCCGTCGTCGCCGCAACGGCGACAAAAAGCCTGGAAAGTCTCAAATGCCTCACCCCTGTTCTTATTGTTTTGAAGCGGCCCGAAGCGACTGCGCCAGCCCCTGATAGACAGGGCCTACCCTATAGGGCGCAGCGTTCGAATGGACCTCTGCAAATGAGGAGGGGTAAGGCAAATAATTGAAACGGCTGGGATTAATCCCGGCGCACGGACTCCGCCAGCGCACCCGGCGAACGCAGGGCCGAACCCAGTTCCACCTTGCTTTTCACACCCAGCTGCAAGTAGCAGTTACGCAAATAGGTGCGCACGGTCGCGGGGCTCAGGGCGAGCATCTTGGCGATTTCCTTGTAGGAATGGCCGGCGGCGAACAGCATCGCTGCCGTACGTTCCCGTGGCGCCAGGCCGTCCCCGCCCGACGGCGCTTCCAGGGACAGGATGACGTGTCCGGCGTTGGGGCTCAGGGTCAGGGCGCAACGGCCCAGGCGGATCACGCAGGGTGCCTTCGACAGTTGCGCGATCACCTCGCCCGGCAGCATTGAACCGCTCCAGCCGGGTAGTTCCCGTTGAATGGCGGCGCACAACCTGGCGCCCACATACAGCAGGCTGCCGTCCAAGCGCGCGACGCCAAAATCACTCGCACCGTTTTCGCTATCGAAGCGGATCATGTCCTGCACCTGGAACCGCCACAGCTGGAACAGGTGATCGCAGAATGCCGAAAACAGCTCGGCTTCGTTCTCCTCGAACGCCTGTTCATCCAGGCCACGGTAGAGGCAGACGAAAAACATCAAGCCGCTTTCGGGCAGCTCATAGGTGATGCTCATCAAGTGGTAGAGATCGTAGCGCCGGGCGAAATCGTTGACCGCCTCGCACGGGTCGTTGAAACCGTTGTCGCGCACCACCTCACCGGGACGATTGAGCGTGGCGTGGGAGAACTGATCGTTTGCCGCCACCGGATGCCATTCGGCGGCAAAGGATTCGGGGAGATTGATGCTGCCGTGCATCCAGCTCTGAGGGGGAACATCAGGACCTGGGGTCGACATCTCGCCCCACCAGGCAGACGCGAAGGGCACCAGTTGACCGAATGCCTGCAGGCCATCGGCGATGAATCGCGACGCCCCGCTCTCCCGCGCCAGCCGGCCAAGGTGCAATACGCAATGATTGAACGCCTTGAGCGTGACCATCGTTGCGTTGCCGTCGACCTTGATCCCCTCCTCCATCATTACGATCCCGTTCACTGCATGGTCTGTTGGCTCGACGATGCCATAAGGCCGGGAATGGCGTCCAGTTGCTGCGACATAATTTGTAACACCGGCACGCCAAGTGCTCGTCTGGTTCTGCCCTGACCTTCAGACAATTGGTGGATTAAGCCGCCCATCCAGAGCAAAAGGTTCTTGCAAGACCACCTCATACAGCTCATTGGCCAGTTGCGGGTTCATCAGCAATTTCCAATGCTATCGCGCTGCACCACATGAATCCTCGACCGGTCCAGCGCGCGGGCCTGCGTCAAGCGATGAGGTTTGCAATCCAGTGCATCGAAATCCTTATGTACCGCCACCTCAAGGACAGCCGTAGAGGTATCCAGGCTCGCATAAACCGTGGCCAGGCCTTTAGGGGTCCAGCGCCCCCCCACCTTTTCAGCCCTCACGCCCAAATGCCCTGTGACGGCGCCAGAAGTGAATCTCACTGCTAAAAGGGACTTTAGCCATCAATAGACCCCGTACTCAACACGCGTCAGAAAGTCAGTCACCAACTCATACCCCACCGAGTTGGCAATCAAGTCGATGGGCATCTCACCATCCAGGCCGCGGGCAGGTTTGACCATCCATCGTTCGGCAAGCTCACGCGAACCCAGCACATCCGTGGCCTTCTCCAACACCTCGGCATAGTAGAACGCACGCGTGCTCTGCTCCGGGCTCAAGACTTCATGTTTTCAGCTACCACGCAAGCGTGCGATCAGACGCGCCGACGATCCTCGACAGCACGCCGCGTTGCTGATACACCTCGCTGTTTTCGATCATATTGAGCACTGACTGAAGCGGGAAACCATTAGTAACGGCCCTGTAGATTTCCATACGATCATCACCCACTTTTCCAGCGAGCAAGACCGCAACCATTTGTGGGGTGCCAGGCGAATTTTTTTCGTCACGTTCACCGCCTGTTGGCTGTCTTTCAAAGCGGTTACGGCAACTTTAAGGTTGCGTGGTTTGACCGTTCTTTTCAGGCTGACCTCTTTGGCAGCCTCATTGGCTACAACATCTTTTTTTCCTGGCGCTCATGACAGCCTCCGCCGCCCAGTCATCTGGTACCAAATGGCATAAAAGCCTAGTCGAAGGACAAAAGGCTATCTCGATGATGGCGCCCATTTTTTAAGCCACGACGTCGGCTCTCCCAAGACATGCCGAAGATGGGAAACTGTGGTGGCGCGTACAGCCGGATCAAAAGCCAGCGCCGTTCGCAGGACTGGCCAGCAGTGTTTCGGTAGGTTTCGCGGTGCGTGCAGCTCGCGTTCCAGGTTGCCGTCGCGGGCCTCGGTCGATGGCAAGCGCCGGAATGGGTGTTTGCCACCCGCCAATTCGTAAAGCACGCAGGCCACACCGTATACGTCGGCACTAGCCGTTAGCGGCTGGCCTTCGAGAAGTTCGGGGGCGGCGTAGCCGGGGGTCCAGGCGTTGAAGCGGTTGCGGCTCAGGTGTGGCAGGCCGGGCAAGATGCCCTCCTCGGCCTGGCCCAGACCGAAGTCGAACAGGCGCACGCCTTCTTCGCTGAGCATCACATTGCTTGGCTTCATGTCACCGTGCAGCACGCCGCGAGCGTGGGCGAAGGCCAGCGCGTCGAGCAGCGGCAGCGCGATGTCGCGCAGTTCTTTCCACGGCAGTCCCAGCGGCCGCTCGCAGAGTAATTTGTCCAGGGTCAGCCCACGCATGAGTTCCATGGTGATGAAGGCGCGCTGGCAATCGGTGTCCACTTCAAAGCTGTGCAAACGCAGCACGTTGTCGTGGCGCAGGCGTCGGGTCAGGGCGAACTCGCTGTAGAGCAAGGCACTGGCGTCCGGCGATTCGGCAAATTCTTCGCTGAGGATTTTCAGCGCGATGTAAGGGTCGGGGTCGCCGAACTGTTCGCTCAGCAGATCCCGTGCGCGGTAAACCGCGCCCATGCCGCCGGCACCGAGCAGGCGCTCGATGCGGTAACGGCCTGCGAGTACGTCCGGCATTTCGCCGACGCTGGCCTTTGTTGGCGCCGTTGCTGGCTCTGCTTTACGCGGCTTTCCGTTTAGAGGCTTGGCAAACGCAAAGTAAGTCAGGTTATTGGCTTCCTCGTCAGTCACCAGCAGGTCGTCGAGCGGCGGCATGAGTTGAGTCATTTTCGGATCACCACGGCAGTCAGATTGTCCCGAGCCGAGCCACGCAGAGCGCCGTCGAACAGACGCTCCAGCGCAACGTGCGGCGCGGTCAGGCTCAGGGCGTTGCCCAAGGCATCGGTGCTTAAGCCCTGGTACAAACCGTCGCTGCACAACAGAAACGTATCGCCGGGGTAAACCTCGAGTTCGAGCACGTCCAGAGTCAGCACATCGGCTGCTCCGACCGCACGGGTCAGGGCATGGGCCGAAAGATGCGCACGGGCGTCCTCGATGCTCATCTGTTGCTCGTCGATGAGTTGCTGTTGCAGCGAATGGTCCTTGGACAGCTGATACAACCGCTGGCCACGCCACAGGTAGCAACGGCTGTCGCCGGCCCAGATGCAGGCCGCGCGATTACCTTCCACCAGCAGCGCCACCACGGTGCTGCCCATGATGCTGTCGTGGCGCCCGGCCGTGACGGTCAACTCCTGACCCAAGCGGCGGTTAAGCCAGTGCAGGCACTGGCGTATGCCTTTGAGTCGTTCGTCGAAGTCGTCCTGCACCGGCAATTCCGCCAGGCTGGCGACGATCAACTGGCTGGCGATGTCGCCACCCTGATGACCGCCCATGCCATCCGCGACCACCCACAGCCCCTGCTGTGGGCAGTCCAGGAAAGCATCTTCGTTGCGCGCCCGAACCTTGCCCGGATCGGTGCGCGCAGCGCTGCGCCAGGGACTGGCAACCAGCATCAGAGCTGCACCGGCATACGGAAGGTACGCAGCACGCCCATGTCGAACGGGTTCGGTGTGCGCTGGCTCGACAGCAAGTAGTTGGCGCGCAGGCCGCCTACATCAGCTTTGAGCACCAGCACGTCGCGACCGCTCAGGTACTCGGTCTGCATCAAATCGAACAGACGGAACAGCGACCATGGGCCGGTGTTCTTCTCGATGCCGATCGGGCGGCCGGCCATTTTGTCGAGGACCAGGCTGGTGCGACCGTCTTCAGCATCGGTCGGCCATTTGAACGACACCGGCACGATTGGGCCGTGGCGGTATTCGATGGTCTTGTCGCCAAACTTGAACTCGGAACGGCTGACGGCCGGGTCGAGGGTGTACGGCTCCAGTTTGAACTGCACTTGTGGCTCGGCCGGATTGATCGAGAAGAAGCTCTGGCGAATCACTTGTGCCGCGGCCATCTGGTCGAGGTAGACCTTGGAGATCGGCATGCTGTGGCCGTCGATGCTGCGCAGACGGTAGTTGCCTGGATCGCCACTCACGAACGGACGCATGTAGGTATCAAAGAAGCGATCGTTGATGCCCTGCGCCTTGAAAAACTCGCGGAAGTCGCTGATCGCAACGTCGCTGGTGCTGTGGGCGCTGAACGGATAACGCTTGTTGATCGCCTTGCCATAGAAGCTGTACAGCTCGCTCTGATAACGCTGGTTCAGGTACTGGTAGGAATCGTTCAGCACCAGACGCCAGGTGTCTTCAGCCAGTACGTTGAACCACACGCTGACCGGACGCGGCAGACGGTTGGAGGCATTGCGCAAGTTGCTCAGCGCATCACGCTGGCCGCTCATGCGGGACTTGGCCATTTCGAACGCAGCCTGTTCCGGCGCACTGGCACGCGCCAGGCTCGCCAGTTGCAGTTGCAGGTCGTTGAGCGCCGTCAGGGCCGGGGTCAAATCAGCGGCCGGGCCGTTGTTGTCATCCAGCAAACGGTGCAGCGGTTCGAAGCGGCGTTGCAGGGATTTCTTCGCGGTGTCCGGCAGGTTCTTGGTCATGTCTGCGGCTTTGTCAGCCGCAGCCGCCGCGAGTTTGCCGAGCTTGCCGCCCTTCTCGCCCAGTTTGTCCGCCGCCTCGGCAGCTTCATCAGCGCTGTCGGCGATCACCGGGAAACGGGTGTTTTCGCGTACTTCCACCAGCAGTTGCAGCACCGGGGAGTTGGCGGACGTCAGGCCCGCCAGTTGCTCGGCGCCCTCACTGAAGTCGCTGATTGGAGGCAGTGCAACCTGGCCGACCGCTTCGCTCCAGAAGTTGGCGTAGTCGCGGAAGTACAGTTGCTCCAGTTCGACCATCAGGCGACGCAAATCCATGCCGCTGATGCCCGAGCCTTCGCCCAGCACCCAGTTGTCACGCAGGATATCGGTGACCAGCGCACTGCCCTGAACCGAGAAGTACTGCTGATAACCCTGTTGGGTGTAGAAACCCGGGATCACGTATTCGGTGCCAACAAACAGCGCACCCTGCGGGCCCAAGTGTTGGCTGAGGCGATATTCGGGCAGGTTGCGAGCCTGCTCGCGCAGCATCCGGTAAACCACGTTGGCCAGCGACTCGCTGCGCAACACCTGACGCGCCTGGGCCACCAGTTGATCGTTCAGCGGATAGATAAACGGCTGCTTGAGCAAACGCTCGAAGTGCGTGTTCAAACCGTTCTGCACGGCGGTGTTGCCGGCGTAACGCTGGGACCATTCAGTGGCCACCCAATCCTTGAGCCACGGGCCGTCGCGACGGTCTTTCATGTTCAGCATCAGGTACGCACGCAGGCTGTTGAGCAGGCGTTCGCGGTCCTTCATGTTGGCGCGGATCTGCCCTTCCAGCAGCGTCGCAACCTTCGGCAGCAGTTGCGCTTCAAGCTCACGCTCGTAGGCCTCCTTGACCACCGGGTGGACCTCTTCGCCTTGGTACAGGCCGCCACGTTCGTGGTACGACACATCACCTTTTTTCAGGAAGACCTGAGTCGCCGCGTAGCTGGTGTCGAGGGTCTTGAGCACTGCCATGGAATCATCACGCGCGGTCAGGGCCGAGCGCTGTTGAGTCCAGTTTTGAGCCAGGTTACGCAGGTTTTCCAGACGCTCGTAGTTGGCCGAGAATCCGCCCGCCCACAGCATGCCGAACAGTGCCAGCGCCGCCAATGCGCCTACGTACAGGGCACGTTGGCCCCAATGGATGCGACTGCGTTCGCGCTTGTCCAGACCGGCCAGATCGGCTTCCGGGAAGATAACGCGGCTCAGCAAATGGTGAATGAAGCGCGAACGGCCACTGCGCAAGGTCGGCAGCACGCCAGCGTTCATGCCCAGATTGGCGCCGATGCCCGCGGTGGTCTGGTCCATTTCTTGAGTCAGGTGCGGTGCGCTGGTCAGGTAGAAACCGCGCAACTGGCTGACACGCTGGTAGCGGTTGCCGGTGAACGCCATGTCGACGAACAGGCACAGGCGCTCGCCGATCTGCCCCAGTTGATGCGGGAAGTCGAGGATGCGGCCACGGCGCTGGGTGTCGCGCTCCTGGTGCATGCGCATGATCACTTGGCTGTTCAGGCGACGCAGCAGATCTTCAAACTCGGCGCGCAGCACGGCGACGTCGGTGCCGCTCTGCTCTTTGCGGAAACTGGTGCCGAGCACCTGATCGCTTTCTTCGCGGGTCAGTTGATCGAAGAAGTCGTCGAAGCCGAGCAGCTTGTCAGCCTTGCTCAGCACCAGATAAACCGGCACATCGACGTGCAGTTTCTGATGCACGTCTTGCAGACGGGCACGCACTTGGCGAGCCAGGGTGTCGAGGTCTTGCTCGGTGTTGCCCAGCAGCATTTCCACCGGAATGGTCACCAGCACACCGTTCAACGGACGGTTGCGGCGACGCTTGCGCAGCAGGTCGAGCAAGGTGCTCCAGGCGCTGCCATCGACTTCTGCATCCGGCTGGGTCAGGTAACGCCCGGCGGTGTCGATCAGCACGCCGTGGTCGGCGAAATACCAATCGCAATGACGGGTGCCGAGGGTGTCGCGGGTCAGTTTGCGGTCGATCTTGTTGATCGGAAACTCAAGGCCCGAGAAGTCCAGCAGGCTGGTCTTGCCGCTGCCCTGCGGACCGATCAACAGGTACCACGGCAAATCGCTGCGCCAGCGTTCGCTGCGACCGCGATAAAGGCTCGAGGTCTTCAGGGTTTTCAACGCATCCTTGAAGCGTACGCGAAGCTCTTTCTGCTCTTCGTCGATCAGCTCTTCACGGCGGATACGGTCCTGGCCGTCCTCGGTGTCTTCGATAGCCTTTTTGCGTACGCCAGCGCGCCAGCTGACGAAGACCATGGTCAGGCCCCAGATCAGGAACAGCACACTGATGGTCAGCAGGCGGGAGGTCGAACCTTCCCAGAACTTGTAGTCATTGACCGCCAGCAGCGGCCCGACGAACCACACCAGCAGCGCGACGAACAGCACCAGCAGCAAGGTCCAGACCCAGGTCTGACGCAAGAATGCGCCGACTTTCTTGAAAAACTTTTTCATCACACGTCCCTGTTTACGGCTGCGACTGCGGCTGGACCGCGGCCGGATCTAGCTGCTGATAAGGTTGCAGAACGGTTTCGCGTTGCTCGCCCAATACCCAGGCGAAGCCCGAATACATCACCACCAGGCAAACCACGGTGAACAGCACCACCATCCACGCCGGCACGATGCGCACCAGGCTGCGGCGCTGATCGTTCAAGCCTTCCCAATGCGGCGACAGCTCACGTGGCACGTCGCCGCGCAACTGACGAATCTGGCGATACAAGGCGTCGCGGATGCCTTCGAGCTCGAGCATGCCGCGGGCTTGCACGCGGTACTTGCCTTCGAAACCGAGGGACAGGCACAGGTACATCAGCTCCAGCATCGGCAGGTGCTTGACCGGGTTTTTCGACAGGCGATCCAGCAGCTGGAAGAACTTCTCGCCGCCGAAGGTTTCGTTGTGGAAACTGCTGAGCAGGCTCATCTGCGACCACTCGCTTTCGTTGCCCCACGGCGTGGTCACGACGGCTTCGTCGACCACGGTGCAGAGCACGTAACGGGCGGCCATCACCTGGCTGCTTTCGGCGCCGTTGTGCAGCGCCCGCACTTCAAACAGTTTCAGCCCGGCGGTCAGTCGCTCGTTGAGCGCGTACATGTCTTCGCGAGTGTCGCTGTGCTTGAGTCGCACCACTTCCGACAACAAGTCGGAGGCGGCTGCGACCAGCGAATTGAGGCTGATGTTGAACGCTTCGGCCGGGCGCAAACGCGCGGCGTAGATCATCCGTTCTTCCAGCTGTTCAAAACGCGGCGGTGCAGCGAAATCGGTCAGCGGACTCTGCGCCGGGCCGTGGCCCTGGCCCTGGCGGTCGAGCAGGACGGTTTTATCGTCCTGGGTATGTTCCATGTCCTTGATCATGTCGGTCAGTTCCTGATGGCCCAGAATTTCAGTTCAAGCTCGGCGAATTCGCCGGACACGTGGAACGCGAAGCCGCCGGAGCGCTCGAGTTGTGCCAGGTCTTCGGAACTGAGTTCGAGAATGAAATAGGTTTTGTTGGAGTGGAACGCGATCTGCCGCGGGGCCACCGGCAACGGTTTGACCTTGATGCCCGGCAAATGCAGGTTGACCAGTTGGCGGATGCGCTCCACCGGGCCGACCTTGAGGTGCGCCGGCAAGCGATGGCGCAGTTCTTCGGAGTCGCAGTTGGCGCTGGCGGCGAGCACGAACGAGGCCGAGCCCAGCAGTTTGTGGTCGTGCAACGGCGAGACGATGATCCCGTACTGACGCGCTTGCAGCACCAGTTCGATGGCGTGCTGTTCGAGCACCATCGACAGTACCTGACGAATCGCTTCCATCAGCTTGCGGAAACTCGCGCCCTGGTCGCTGTGCTGGTAACGGCTGTCCAGGCGCGGGCGTTTGCTGTCGCTGGAGAAGGTCGCCAGATCGCCGAGCATGGTCAGCAGCGTGCGGTACAACTCTTCCGGGTGAACCTGCTCCAGGCCGAGGTAGTGGCGCAGCAGCAGTTCGGTGCGGTTGATCAGTTGCAGCATCATGAAGTCGCCGACTTCCGCGCCACCGACTTTGCCGTTGGAGCGGATCCGCTCGGCGATGGTGTCGCCCCGGTGGCCGAGCATGCTGATCACTTCTTTCAGGCACGACAGCAGGTAGCTGGACGAATGCGCCTGAATATAGGTCGGGACGAAGTCCGGGTCGAGGCTGATCACGCCGTCGGGCGTGGTGTCGAGCACTTCGCAGATCTTCAGTTTCACGTAGGCCTGGTCGCTCTGCTGCTCGCCGAGCAACAGTTTGAAGTCCGGGCGGCCGCAGCTGACCTGGCTGGCAGAATCGTCGCCGGCGTTGGAATCGGCGACTTCCGCTTCGTACGCGGTGTAGCGCGCCAGCACGTCGGATTGCTCCGGACGACGCGACTCGATGTGGTTGCCGGTGACCAGCGGCAGCGCCAGGTAGATCGGCGTGTTACCGGTGTTCGGCGGTACGTCGAGCGCCAGCGGTTCGGTGTTGCCACCGAGTTCGAACAGGCTGCCGTCCGGCAGAATCCCCGAGGCCTGGCTGATCACCAGTTTGCCCATGTTGAGGAACTGCAAGTCGATGTCCAGGTTCAGGAAGCCCCAGGTGTAGCTGCCCAGCAACTGAGTGCGGGTCTTCATCTGGTGGTCGTAGTAGCGATCGTTGTGCTGGAAGTGCTGCGGGCGCAGCAGCATGCCTTCCTGCCAAATCACTTTATGGGAATTCATGATCAGTCATCCGCCTTGGCGAGCGTTTCGTTGCTGTTGCGAATACCGGCCTGGTCGAGGGTCAGATCAGCGTCGGTGACTTCCACCGGGGTGACTTGCACCGTGTAGCGCCATTTGGTTTCCGGCAGATCGCGGTAGGCGGCGAGGATGCCGACGTAGCGACTGCCCTCTTCCACGCTGAGTTTCATCTCCACGGTTTCACCTGGACGCAGCTCGATTTCTTCGCTGGCCACCAGGTCTGGGGCCAGGGATTCCTTGGCGCGCTCGTACAGGCTGAAGAAATCAGCGTTCTCGAACGTCACCGGATGCTTGAGCTCGAACAGACGCACAACGATCGGCGACGGACGCCCGTTGAGGTCCGGGTTCAGCTGATCGCTGGCGGTCAGCTTCAGGTTGAGCTTGGTGACGTGGGAATACGGCGACAGCGACGAGCAACCGGCCAGCAGCACCAGGGCCGCGAACGCCGTCAGCGTCTTGAAAAAAGCGGTCGAGCAGCGAGACATGCGCATCATCCTTGGTGGTCGGTGTGAAGGGTGGAAATCAGGCGGATCTGTTCTTCGTAGGCTTGAGCGAAGTCGCGGGCCAGCAGGCGCTCGCTCCAGTCATCGTCCTGACGCAGGGCCTGGTGATAACGACCGTAAGCTCTCCAGCGACTGCCGGACGTGGCGAGCAACGGCTTGTTGTCGCGTTCGAAACGCAGGGTCAATTGCTGGGGCGAGAAGTGCTCCAGCGTGCCGCGAACGGCGGCGCGGCTGGCGGTCAGCAAGGCCACCTGATGCGCCTGCAAATCGCGGAACGCACGGGAAATTGCTTGTTCGGCCGGCAACTGACCCGGCTTGTTCGGCTGCAACAAAATGCCCAGCGCTTCGCCGGCATCGACGGCAAATTTCAGCGGGTTCTTTTGGGGGCCTTGCACGGTGGTCTGGGCCAGACGCAGTTCGTTTTTCAGTTCGCTGCGGGTGCGCAGGCTCTGCTGCAAACCGCCGACGCTTTGCTTGAGCAGGCGTGCAGCGTTCAGCGCCAGGGCTTCGCGGGCGTCGTGCTCGAGGCCTTTGAGGTCCACGCCCAGCGTCGCACCGAAGTGCTCCCAGAAACCTTCGCTCTGACGCTCGACCGCTTTGGGCGGTGGCGCAGGGGCTGGCTCTGCCGGGGCGTTGATCAACTCCGGCACCATCAGGCTTTCCATGTCGATACGCGCATAGTCGGCGCGCTGACGGGTGTCTGAGAGGGTCGTGCTCGGGGAGATCAGCTCGTCGATTTCCGAATACACGCGCTCTTGCTGATCGAGGGCATTGAGCGGGTCGAGATCGAGAAACGCATCGTCCGGAATGATGCTGCCCGCCGCTTGCGGGCGGCCTACTTCAACGTCGAAGGTCGCCGGGTCGCGCACCAGCCGCGCACGGATCTCGAAGTCACCCAGCACGTAGACACTGCCGTGCTCGATGCGCATCGCTTCGCCCTTGCGCAGGCGTGCGCCGCTTTCGCTGTCCTGGATACCGTTGCTGCTGGTATCGGTCAGGAAAAACGTGCCTTGGCGGTAGCTGATCACCGCGTGGTGATTGGACAGGTGACGCTTGCGGTCGGGGATGATCCAGTCGCAATCCTCACCCCGCCCGATCACGCCACCGGCCTGTTTGAAGGTCTTCTGGCACAAATCCGTGGGCACGAACTGCTTGGTGTTGAGCATTTCGAAAACCAGTTCCATGGTGATACTCCTTGCGGTCACTTGCCGCGATTGACCGCCTGCGGATCACCCAATGGGCGATAGGTGTTGTCGTTGTATTTGTAATTGCCGCTACAGCCGCCGAGGCCGCATAGAACGACGAGGGTCAGCAGGACGGCTTGCCAGTGACGAACAGACATCAGAGGGTCTCCAGGGGTAGACAAAGTACAAAGCGCCGACCCGTTTGGGCGGCGCTGTTAGAAGCGGATAAGGTGAAATCGACGGTCGTTTGCCTACCCATCGAAATCACCCAAATTGATATTCAGGCGCCCGAGGCGATACAGCAGCGTGCGGCGCGGCAGCCCGAGTTCGCGGGCCGCGAGGGTCTGATTGCCGTCGTTTTTGCGCAGGCAATCGAGCAGCAGACTGCGTTCGACCTGCTCCAGGCGTTCGCGCAAGTTCAGGCCGCTGCTGTCTTCCGGCATGGCTTCCATGCGCAGAGAGAAATGTTCGGCCAGTAACTCACCGCCCTCGCACAGCAGCACCGCGCGTTCGACCAGGCCTTTGAGTTCTCGCACGTTGCCGGGGAAGGCATAACCGGACAGGTGATCCAGCGCCGCATCGGACCAGCACACTGCATCGCGCTGCAAGAACGAGCACGCCTTGTCGGCGAAGTGCCGGGCCAGGTCGAGGATGTCGCCTTCGCGCTGACGCAGGGCCGGCAACTCGATCGGGAATTGCGCGAGGCGGTAGTACAGGTCCTCGCGGAATTTGCCTTCGCTGACCAGCACCGACAAATCCCGGTGAGTCGCGGCGATGATGCGCACGTCGATTTTGTGGGTGTCGTTGGAGCCCAACGGGCGGATCTCGCCTTCCTGCAGAACCCGCAACAATTTGGCTTGCAGGGACAACGGCATGTCGCCGATTTCATCGAGCAGCAAGGTGCCGCCGTTGGCCGCGTCGAACAACCCGGCACGGTCGCGATCAGCACCGGTGAACGCACCTTTGCGGTAGCCGAACAGTTCGCTTTCCAGCAGGTTCTCGGGGAACGCCGCGCAGTTCTGCACGATGAACGCCTGGGAACGGCGCGGGCCGCAATCGTGAATCGCTCGCGCCACCACTTCCTTGCCGGTGCCGGTTTCGCCGCGCAGCAGCACGGTATACGGGCTGTGCAGGACTTTGCTGATCAGCGAACAGGTCTGGCGCATGGCCGAACTCTTGCCGATCAAACCGTAACCGCTGGCGCTTGGGACGCTGACCTTCACTGGCCGCACATCACCGGTTGGCTGACGTAGACGTTGCAGCAAATGCAGTTGGCCAAGCACGAACGAACCGAGTTGCCCGAGGGAATCGGCAAAGCCTTGCAAGTCGATGTGCCGGCGACTGGCGCACAGCAGCAAGCCTTCGACGGCTTTCTGCTGATTGACCAGCGGCACACACAACAGCGACTGCCAAGGCATGGCCTGAGGCGGCAGGAAACTGGTTTCGTGCAGGCTGCCGCTCAGCTCGCTGAGGCACACCACGCGGTTCTGGCACAGGGCGAATTGCAGCAGTTGTTCACCGTTGTAATCCGCCGGCAGGCTCGCCGCTTCCCGGGGTTGCAGGATGCCGTTGAGGCATTCGGCGTTCATCCCCAGGCACGTGTGAGTCGCGTCCAGCAGGTACAGCTGCGTCAACTCGCAACCGCTGAGCTCGGCCAAGCCGCGCACGAAGTCACCCAGCAGCGCAGCACCGTCCGCCGCCCGCGACAGGCTGGCGAATTGCGCCAGCAAGGCTTCGGCATAGACCAGTGGTTGCGGCACTTGAGTGAACATCACACCCACCTCAGGCGAACTCGCAGGTCACGCTGGAGTTGCCGTCGAGTGTCGCGTGGACACGCTTGAGGCTTTCGCCCGTGGCCATCGCATCGAGCAAGCGATCGGCCACCAACGGCAGCACGTGCAGGTCGAGCAAATGGTCAATGAGGCGCGCGCCGCTGTCGCTCTGGGTGCAGCGATCTGCCAGGTGATCGACGAGGTCTTGCGAGTAAGTGAAATCCAGCTGACGACGGTTCAGGCGCTCGCCCAAACGGCCGAGTTTGATTTCGATCAGCTCGCGCAGCACCGGGCCACCGACCGGGTAGTAAGGCACCACACGCATGCGCGCCAGCAGCGCCGGTTTGAAGTGTTTGCTCAGCACCGGGCGAATGGTTTCTTCGAGTACTTCGGCCGACGGCCGCGCGCCGTTTTCACAGAGCTCGGCGATGCGATCGCTGCCCAGGTTCGAGGTCATCAGGATCAGCGTGTTGCGGAAGTCGATCTCGCGCCCTTCGCCGTCGTTGGCCACGCCCTTGTCGAAGATTTGGTAGAACAGGTTCAGCACGTCCGGGTCAGCCTTTTCGACTTCGTCGAGCAGGACGACGGAGTACGGCTTCTGGCGCACGGCTTCGGTGAGCATGCCGCCCTCGCCGTAACCGACGTAGCCCGGCGGCGCACCGATCAGGCGCGAAACGGTGTGTTTTTCCTGGAACTCGGACATGTTGATGGTAGTGATGAAACGATCGCCGCCGTACAGCAAGTCCGCCAGTGCCAGTGCGGTTTCGGTCTTGCCGACGCCACTCGGGCCGACCAGCAGGAACACGCCAACTGGCGCATCAGGTTTGTTCAGGCCGGCAGCGGTGGCGCGCATTGAGCGGTCCAGTGCGTGAACGGCTTGTTCCTGACCACGGATGCGCGTGCGCAAATCGGTGGCGAAACTCGCGACCTTGGCGTTGTGTTTGCGTGCCAGTTGCGCCAATGGCACGCCGGTCCAGGCGCTGATCACTTCGGCGACCAGACGCGGGCAGACTTCGAAGCTCACCAGACGTTCTTTGATCTGAAGTTCGGTCAGGGCTTTGTGAGTTTCGTTGAGTGCGCTTTCCAGCGTTTCGACGCTTTGCGCTTCGTCCACCGGCAGCGTTTCGATCACGGTGCCTTCGGCATCTTCTTCAACCGTGACAGTAGGCTCGACGGCGGCGGCTTCGCGCGCCTTGGCCAATTGCTGACGCAGGTCCAGCAGGCGCTCGGCCAGTTCTTTCTGCTCGGTCCAAAGGGTTTCCAGCGCGACCCTTTCGTCATCGGCGGCAGCCAGGCGATCTTCCAGAGCGTCCAGCGCTTCGTGATCGATCAGCAGACCGGCCTCGGCATCACGGCGCAGGGCCTGACGCTGACGGCCACCTTCAGCCAGTTCGCCACGCAAGCGTTCGAGGCTTTCCGGGGCGGCGGCGAGGCTGATGCGTACGCGGGCGCACGCTGTGTCGAGGACATCGACGGCTTTGTCCGGCAGCTGACGGCCAGCGAGGTAACGGGCGGACAACTCGGCTGCCGCAACCACCGCGTCATCGCGCAGGTAGATGCCGTGGCTCTTCTCGTAAACCTGAGCCAGGCCACGCAGGATGGTCACCGCTTCGCTGACGGTCGGTTCGTGCAGCTGCACCGGTTGGAAACGGCGGGCCAGGGCCGGGTCTTTTTCGAAGTACTTCTTGTACTCCGCCCAGGTAGTCGCAGCGATGGTGCGCAACTCGCCACGGGCCAGGGCTGGCTTGAGCAGGTTGGCCGCGTCGGAACCGCCGGCGTTGCCGCCCGCGCCGATCAGTGTGTGGGCTTCGTCGATGAACAGGATGATTGGTTTCGGCGAGGCTTTGACTTCGTCGATCACGCCTTTGAGGCGACGCTCGAATTCACCTTTGACGCTGGCGCCTGCCTGCAGCAGGCCCATGTCCAGCGACAGCAACTCAACGCCTTTCAAGACTTTCGGCACTTCACCGGCGGCGATGCGCGAGGCCAGGCCTTCGACGATGGCGGTTTTGCCGACGCCGGCTTCACCGACCACGATCGGGTTGTTCTTGCGGCGACGGGCGAGGATGTCGACCATCTGCCGGATCGCGCCATCGCGGCACAGCACCGGGTCGAGTTTGCCGTCGCGGGCCTGTTGAGTCAGGTTGTGGGTGAAGCGCTGCAGCAGCGATTCGCCCGGCACGGCAGGTTTGCCGGTGGCCGGTTGTTCTTTCTGCGACAGGGCGAATTCTTTCAGGCGTTCGATGTTCAGCTTGGCCAGCAATGACTGGTAGCGGCTGCCGGCGTAGCGCATCGGGTTGCGCAACAGTGCGAGGATCAACGCGGCTTGCTCGACCTGGCTCTGGCCCAGTTCAAGGTTGGCCACCAGCAACGCGTCTTGCAGCCACTGCACCAGTTCCGGGGCGAACACCGGGTTGCGCGAAGCGCTGTGCTCGACCCGCGATTGCAACGCGGCGCTCAGCTCACCGGCATCCACTTCGGCGTCTTGCAGCGCGCGTGCGAGCAAGCCTTGCGGGCGCTCCAGCAAGCCCAGCAGCAAGTCTTCGACGAGAATCTTACTGCCGCCACGGGCGACGCAGCGTTCGGCCGAACTTTCCAGGTCACGACGGGTTTCGGCGTCCAGCGCCTGGATAAGTTGTTGCAGGTCTACGTTGATCATTGGTCATCTGTCCTTAATGAATTTTGCTGCCCAGGGTCACCACGCCGTCCGCTTTTTCGCGGCCGAGCCAACTGGTCCATCCCAGGCGACAGGCGTTTTGTTCACCGATGCGCAGTTCGCGGATTTCTTCCTGGCGCAACACCAGGCGAATGTCGTAATCGAGCGGGTCACGCAGGGTGAACCGCACCAGCGCACAGAGCGGCTGGTAGCCGAAACCGATCGGCAGGAATTCGTGGAAGCGTTGCCAGTCGAGTTCGCGGATGTGGATGCGGAACTTGCCGCTGCGGTCGCGCACGTGTTCGCCCAGCACCAGGTCTTCGCCGAGCAGGCTGTTGGCGCGGCCCAAGCGATTGCGCTGCTCGTCGAGGATTTCGACGCGACGCTCGATGCACTGCTCGATGGTCAGTTCGGCATGCTTGAAGTAGTAACGCAGCACCGCTTCGATCAGCGCCGCCGAGTGCGCCCGCAAGCTGAGCAAGCCGAGGTACGGCAGCAGGCGTTTCCAGTTCAGTTCCTTGGCCTTGCGGATCTCTTCGCCGCCCAGACCGATCAAGGCAAACAGCTGCGCCGAGAACGGGTCGAGGGCGCCGCTCTGGAAGCTTGCGCGGTAGCGGTATTTTTTCCAGATCGGCAGCATCAGCCGTTGCAGGCGATGGTGAAACAGGTCGAAGAAGTTGCGGGTCGGGTTGCCGTCTTCGCTGTCGCCCAGGGCCTGTTCGCCGTAGAACGCCGGCAGCGGCGAACCGGAACCGACCAGGCCGATCAGGTTGAAACGCAGACGCGCGCGCATCTGCCCGTGCTCTTCGAAAAACTCCACGCGATCAACGTCACTGCCGGGGAAACCCAGGCTCGGATTGGCCTGGAATTCCAGCTGGTCATACAGATCATCTTCGCTCAGGTACGGGAGCTCCACGCGCAGCCGGTCGATCACCAGCAGCACGGCCTGAAACAGCGAGTACTCGCGAATTACCCGGGTCAGCCCGCTTAAAGCAGGGGCTGCAGGCCCATACGTGGTGTCCATTGGTACACCTCCCCCTGTGTACTTTTTACCTGCAGCTCGTGAAACGAATTGAGACTGGCGTAAAGCGCGAAAAACTCGTTAAGAACCGAAGCGAACACGAACAGGTCGCCTTCACCGATATAGCCTTGCGGATCGATGGTCAGCTCGGTGCGCAAACCGCGTACCGGCAGGCCACGGTGCAGACGATCCACGTGGTGATGCTTGATGTGCTTGAGGCCGCCGAGCAGGCGTTTGCTGACCTTCTCCGCGTGCTGGTCGTAGTAGCGCGGCAAGTCGTAGGTTTCGAGAATCACCTTCAACGCATTGACGTCAGCCAGGGACAGATAGTTGAGCGACATGTTGCTGATCAGCTTCCAGAGGAAGTCACGGTTCAGCGGCGGCGCGAAACTCGACGTGGCCGGGGTGATGTTGCGGAAACTGAGGAACTCCGGTGTCTCTTTGCAGGGCTTGCGGATGTCGCCGAGTTTGAGTCTGCGCGGCAGGTTCTGGTTGGTACACATCAACTCGATCGACAGGGTCTCTTGGGCTTCGGTGTGGCGGATGCCGAAGCTCAGGTACGTGTCGAGGCCGTCGTGCAGCAGGGACGAACGCTGACGAATGCTGTAATGCGCACGGCTGGTGGGCACGTCAAAACTCGGGTCGTGTTCAAAGGATTCAAACGGTACGTATTCCTGATAACCGAGGCCGCCGGGCTTCCAGCCAGTAACGGTTTCCACGGAAAACACGCCGCAGTTTTCCAGGCCGGATTCGGCGGGCAGCAACAGGTATTCGTCCTGCTTGCCGTCGAGGCGGATCGGCAACGCATCGCGCTTGAACAGGTTGACGATGGGCGTGCAATACAGCTTCACATTGTCCAGGGTCGGGCGCATGCGCAAGATGCCGCTCTTGCGAATGTCGAAGCGCAATTCCATGCCGCGCATCTGTTTGAGGGAGTCTTCCGGCAGCGCCTTGAGCAGGTCCAGACCGTTGACATCGACGAACAGGAATTTGTCCTGGAAGGCGAAATACTCTTGCAGGTAGCGATAGCCGCGGAAGGTGTTCAGCGGATACGGGATCAACGCTTCTTCTTCGGCAAAGCCCACCGGCTGCACACGTTTGCCTGGCATCTTGAACGCCATTGGTTTGCCGTTGATACCGTTGATGGGTTTGCCGGTGCCATCCAGCGGGATCAACTCGATGCCTTCGAGATTGCGCAAAAAACTGAAGTAAAGCATCTGGCTGATGTAACGCTCGCCGGCAAAGTGCAGACGCAAACGGCTCAGCGCCATCTCACCCAGATGACCATCGGCGCTCATCTCCAGCCGCAAGCTCAACAGTGAACCGTCACCTTTCACCGAATACGTCAGTGCGGTCAGGTCCAGCGCCTGGACTTCGGTCGGGTAGCACGTGCGGAAACGACAACGCACATCATCGACCGGTTCACTCTCAACCGGCGTATCGCGTTCTACCATCACCGCCGGCCCGGAGCGTTTCAGCGGGTCGAACTGCAAAATGCTGAACGCCGGCAGCGGCCGCATATAGTTGGGCCACAGCAATTGCATCAGCGAGTGGCTAACCTCAGGCAATTCATCGTCGAGCTTCTGACGCAGACGCCCGGTCAGAAACGCAAAGCCTTCCAGCAACCGCTCCACGTCCGGATCGCGGCCGGCCTGCCCCAGAAAAGGCGCTAAGGCGGGGTTGCGCTCGGCGAATCGACGGCCTAACTGACGCAGGGCCGTGAGTTCGCTTTGGTAGTAGTGGTTAAAGGACACAGCGTTTCCTGTAGGTCGTTAGCTGACGGTGACTTGTCCACGGCCATCCAGGCGCGCGGCGAAACTGACCTGGCGCTTGAAACCTTCGACTTCCAGCAGACCTTCGATACGGAAGGACAGGCGAAGCTGATCGTGGTCAGGCGGCAGGGAGATGACCTGCACATTGCTCAGGCGTGGCTCGTAGGCTTCAATGAACTTTTCGATAGCCAGACGGGCCTGACTCAGAGAGTCGTGCAGGCTCAGACGCATATCATTGAGATCGGGTAGCCCGTAATCGGACAGTGTTTGCACGCTGCCCGCACGGGTGCTGAGCATCTTGGCCAGATGGGCAGCCACGGACGCCATTGCGCAGGCCTCACGGCTCCAGCCGGCGCGTTTGTCCACGTCGCCACTCAGGCGTTCGAAAAGGCTGCCGTATCCGGTCATGAGTGAGGCTTCGCTTACTCTTTGTCCAGCTTGCCAACCAGCGACAGGGTGAAATCGGCACCCATGTACTTGAAGTGTGGGCGCACGTTCAAGTTGACGCGGTACCAACCAGGCTCGCCTTCAACATCGCTGACGATGATCCGGGCAGCGCGCAGTGGACGACGGCCACGGACTTCGGCGCTCGGGTTTTCCTGGTCGGCCACGTATTGGCGGATCCAATTGTTCAGTTCCTGCTCAAGATCGGTACGCTCTTTCCACGAACCGAGTTGCTCGCGCTGCAGCACTTTCAAGTAGTGAGCCAGGCGATTGACGATCATCATGTACGGCAGTTGGGTGCCGAGCTTGTAGTTCAGTTCGGCCGTCTTGCCTTCTGCACTGTTGCCAAAGAACTTTGGCTTTTGTACTGAGCTTGCGGAGAAGAACGCCGCGTTGTCGGAGCCTTTGCGCATGGTCAGGGAGATGAAGCCTTCCTCGGCCAGTTCATATTCACGACGGTCGGAAACCAATACTTCTGTAGGAATCTTGGTTTCGATTTCGCCCATGCTTTCGAAGTGGTGCAACGGCAGGTCTTCCACCGCGCCACCGCTTTGCGGGCCGATGATGTTCGGACACCAGCGGAATTTGGCGAAGCTATCGGTCAACTTGGTACCGAACGCGTAGGCCGTGTTGCCCCACAGGTAGTGTTCGTGGCTATTGGCGACGGTTTCTTTGTACACGAACGATTTGACCGGGTTTTCTTCCGGGTCGTACGGATTGCGCAGCAAAAAGCGCGGTACGGCAAGACCAACGTAACGGGAGTCTTCAGAGGTACGGAAGCTCTGCCATTTGGCAAATTGCGGGCCCTCGAAGTGATCTTTCAGATCTTTCAGGTCCGGCAGACCGGTGAAGCTTTCCAGGCCAAAGAATTGTGGGCCGGCCGCGGCAATGAACGGCGCATGGGACATGCAGGCAACACTGGACACGTACTGCATCAGCTTTACGTCCGGGGAGCTTGGCGACATGAAGTAGTTAGCGATGATCGCGCCCACTGGCTGACCACCGAACTGACCGTATTCAGCGGTATAGATGTGCTTGTACAGGCCAGCCTGCATCACTTCCGGCGAATCTTCGAAGTCGTCCAGCAGGTCTTCTTTGGAAACGTTGAGGATTTCAATCTTGATGTTTTCGCGAAAATCGGTGCGGTCTACCAGCAATTGCAGGCCACGCCACGACGATTCCAGGGACTGGAAGTCCCGGTGGTGGAGGATTTCGTCCATCTGACGGCTGAGCTTGGCATCGATCTCGGCGATCATGCGGTCAACCATGGCTTTCTTGACCGGTTCACCGTTGTTCTGCGGCTTGAGCAGTTCTTCGATGAACGCCGACACGCCGCGCTTGGCGATGTTGTAGGCTTCATCGTTCGGAGTCAGACGGGTTTGGGCGATGATGCTGTCGAGAATGCTGTATTGGCTGTTCTCGTTGCTCTTTTGCTGTGCTGCGCTAGTGCTCATTGCTGGCTTCCTTGACTGATGGGGTCTCAGACGTTTTGGGCGGCGGCGTTCAGGCCCAGTTCACCCAGTACACGACCACGGGATTCGTCGTCGGCGAGTACGCCTTCGATGGCTTTGCGAAACGCCGGCGCGTTACCCAGCGGGCCTTTGAGGGCCACCAGCGCGTCGCGCAGCTCCATCAGCTTTTTCAGCTCAGGCACTTGTTCGACCAGCGCGGCCGGGTTGAAGTCCTTCATCGAGTCGATGCGTACCTTCACGACCAGTTCTTCAGTGTCGCTGTCTTCCTGAAGACGGTTCGGTACGCTCAGTGTCAGGCTCAGCTCTTGCTTGGCCAGCACGTCATCGAAGGTCATCCTGTCGATGCTGATCGGCTTGCGATCTTCGACTTTGCGTTCGTCCTTGCGGTGGGTGTAGTCACCGATTGCCAATAGTTTCAACGGCAGTTCGATCTCTTCCTGTGCACCACCGGTGGCAGGTTTGAAGGTGACGTTGATGCGTTCCTTGGGGGCTACCGAGCCTTCTTTGGCCATGGCATTTCTCCTTGCGGTTGTGGCCCAGGGGCCTATTCGAGTACCACTTCGAGATCGAGGTGGCACAGCCTGCGAAAAATCTCATCCTTGCGCTCACGTACGGCATGGTTCTGCGGTAACAACTCGCAGCAGCTATGCAGCAAATGCAGCACTTGCAGCGCAAGATCGGGCTCCCACGCGTTCAGGCCTGAGTCCTGTAGTGTCTGGTCGAGGGTTTCGAGTTGGGTCTTGGCCAGTTCGTATTTCTTGGCCATGAAACACAGCCGCGCAAGGGCGAACTGCCAGAAGAATCGAACGCGCCCGCCTTGGGCACTTTGCAATCCCTGCTTGAGCGTTTGCACAGCGGTCTTGAGGCCGTCCTTGCGTAAAATGGGCAGGACTTCTTCCAGGGCCAGTTCCCAGGCCGACTGGGTGTCGGCGACTTCGACTTTGCGCGGCGCACTGGCGGTTTGCAGGTGTGGCATGACGTTGGCGGCGATCCATGCCCGAGTGGTCGGATCGGCAAACGGGGCACCATCGTGGAAACGCAATTCGACGATGCCAGGCAGGCGCTGAATCAACAGTGCGAAATGGATTTCCACTTCGCGCATCGCCATCTCGGCGTTCAAGCCCTGAAGGCATTCCCAGACCATCCGCTGGCCATCGAACCAAAACGGCGCCTTCGCCAGGCTCGCCTCCAGCTCGACCAACAGGTCGGCGTACTGAGACTGGTCGTATCGGTCCTGATAATCCTTGAGCTTGTCCGTCGGCAAACCGCGCAGTACGGTGATTTGCTCGGCATTACGTTCAGGGACGGCATCGATGGGCAACCACAGGAGCGTGCGATTGAGGCGTAAGGCGCGCAGGTCGGTGGCTTTCTGCTTGAGCCACCACGCACACAACGGTCGGGCGGCCTCTTGCTGAGTGCGCAGGGCCTTGTGGGCTTCTTTTTCGTTGTCGATCGGTGCGCCGGACATGAACAACTGCGTGGCGGCCTGTTTGACCTGAGCCACCGCGGCGCCCACCACGCCGGGTTCTGGCTGATTGTCGGCGGCACGCTGGACCATACTTTTCAAGCGGCGAGTGATCGGCAACAGCAGCGGCGCATCGTCACCCAGGTGTTCTGTGCAGGCGGCGTCGAGGCCTTCAAGGTGTTCGACCAGACGTCGGAACAGCGGTAACTGCTCTTTGATCGCGACACTCTCAGTGAGCACTTGTTCAAGACGTGGCACCAGCCAGCTGACTGCCGCAGCACGGGTTCGCCCTTTGACGGGGTGGAGGTGCGACCACGAATGCTCACACAGGTGATGCAAGAGACCACAACCGGCCACCAGGCCAGGAAAGGATTCACGCTGATACAGCGCCCACGTCACCCAGCTCGCAACACGCAAGTCTTTGGATTGAGTATGGAGCAGGACCTCACCGGTTTCTTGCACTTTGAGCCAGTCGACCTGCCCGCTTTCATGCATCGATTGGGCTTTGGCCAACTCGTCTTCCAATGCCTCGAACTCGCTCGAAAAACGAACGTCTTCACCGGCAAAACACCGCTCGCCAACAGCCGACTTCGCAAGCTCAAGATAATGAACCGATAGTTTGCTTGAGTAAGACACTCCAGGTGAATTCCCTGTTCCACATTCCATCCGTGGAGTTTTTAGTTTGGCTTCAGCGATCCAGATACGGCCTTGAAAATACGGCCGCCATGGTTAAACCGATGGCCCTTGAAGGAACGTTGAGTATCGAGGTTTGCAACATAAATTGTTGTAGGAATTGTCTCTAAAAGGCGAAGGAATCGCCCTAAAAGCAGATCGCGAGTATTGCGCTACCCTCGAACTAACACTCACCATCCATCGAACCGAGCCGTGATAGCGTCGTGCCCCGGCAGTCCTCCTCGTCCTTACCTGCATCAAAATACCCACAAGGTTCATTTACGACGAAAGCACACACAGCTGTCGTCTTTGGACAGTTTTAGGCACTCAGGCTCAATCGTCAGTTGCATATCGTGGAAGCTGGTTGCCAATCCTTCTGGAGGATAATCAGATATTTCCTTCCAACTAAAATACAACCATCTTCCTGACGGAGTTATATCAAACCATTGAATATCGGCATCATCGCCCACATTCGTATTCAGACTTTTTAGTATTAGTGTGCCTACATGGAACTTTGCTGGGCCGGCATCAAAACTTATTCAAAGCCGGCAACCCTGCAAGAACTGTATTGCCGGACGAGTCAGCGCCAGGTAATCGAATCAAGATCCAGGTGAATGGGTGCACCCGCTGTGTAACCACCGGTTATGGCCGCAATCGCCCGGTCATCATCGTCGGCCGGTGGAGGGATCATTGCCAGTTGCTCCGGTGCAGTATTTTCCGGGTGGGACTTCCAGCGAGGCAGACTTTCCGCCAACAATTCGGGCCGGCCTGCGAATCGGCCATAAATATCCGCCTCGGTGATTCTTTCTTCTCTCAACCTGACCAGCCGGCCCCGTGTCATTTGCAGTTGCTCGATTTCGTTACGAAGTCGGCGGGCTTCTGCCTCTTGTTGATTAACAACGGCTCGGTGACTCGGTGTCAGACCGCGCTCAAAATCACGCAATTGTAGGGTGATGCTGTTTAAAGCATCATCAATCCATTTAAACTCACGATCGGTAACCAGCGAGCGATTCAATTGTCGTGATTCCTGCCAGCGACGCAGGCTCGCCCAGCAGTTGGGGATGTAGCTGGCAACCATGCTGTGATCTGAGCTATCCACCAACTGGCGCAGAAATGATCCGCGCACGGGCAACCCTTCGATTTCCCGCAGCACCCTGGCCAAGCCATGATCAACGATGACACTGGAGGCCGGAGTCCAGAGGATGGAGGACTTTTGTCCCGCGCCGAAGTTCACCGGCATGAAATGGCGCATTTCTCCGTGATGAGCGTAGGGCTCGCCCTTGAAGTTGACGATGCCCGTGATGAGCAACGCTAGGCCAATGGGTGCACTGAGGAGAATCACTACCCCGCTCGCGGCAAGAAGCTTCGGATGTGAGGTGTTCATCCATGGCGCGGGGACACTCGGCACAGGGTCGTTATGGTTGACGATGCGGTGATGGACCAGCGCGCGGGCACCTTCGACAAAGGTTTTGTCGCCGGCGCGTGGGGCGCCATAGGTATAGAGAACGATATCTACCGTAAACCGTTTATCACGTTGCAGCATCTCAGCCAGGATCAGTGCGATCGCTCCACCCAGGCTGTGCCCGGTGATCACCAGTTTTTGCCCGCTGTAGAATTTTTCCAGATAAACAGCGACAAATTTCATGGCCACCCTGGCCGCCCCATAAAACCCATTATGCACCTTGCCCACCCCCTCTTCAAAGGGCACCTGGCGTGCATCGGCATCACGGAGGCCGTCTTCCAAAACCTCACTGGTTCCACGCACCGAGATCAGAATCAGTTCGTCGTGATGGGTGATGAAGGCCTGGGTGTCCGTGCTATTGGGTTGATTTCGATCATCCAGACAATGCAGCCTGGCTGGGTTTTCCTGCGCATTACCCAACAGAGGAGCGTTAACCTCGGGGTACAGCTGCGGATCGAACGGCACGACTTCCAGGCGTTTGGAATAAGGCACCTCCTCATACAAGGGGTAATACGCCTTGCCCTCGGCCTGCGAGGCATCCACTTGCCACAGTTCGTCAAATTGCGCCAGGGCATGACCGAACCAATTGCCGCTGCTCGGCTGAGTCGGAAATCCCACACTGTCAGTTTCCACCGGTTGTGCGTTCGGGTTCTGGGCAAAGTCGGTGTAACTCAGGGTCGCCATCAATGCCAGTTGATACAGGTTGAGCGCGCAGAACTCGTTACCGGTCGACAACATCGGCCGTAGCGCGCGCAGTGGGCGTACTTCCAGCACATGGTGCCTGTTCGGCAACAGGGCAATGCCCTTCGTGGTCGGCGGTGGCGGAGCGAACCCCAGTTCTGCCACGGCCATATAAGTCGGGGTGATGACTCCGCCCATCCCGTCGTCCGGAGCACGAACGCTCCGTGTCGTGGATGTTTTCGTTTCGGACGGCTGTCGAAACAGCGCATGCACATACTTGTTGGGTGGGAAATTGCGCTTGGCCAGGGGTGGCAAATGGGCGATATGTTCCACCAACTCACTGACTTCAACCTGGCAATAAACACCGGCTTTGTCCTGGGCGGGATTACGTTGCGTGCGGATGCCTGTTTTGTTGAAGAAGCGGGTGCTCTCGGCACGCGCTTGCAGCTCGGTGATGGGTAGAGGGTAATGCTTCCTGCGCATTAGTTCGTTGTAGTCATCATTAGTCCCTTGGTAGGACTGGCTCAGTTTGAGCACTACCGGGCCGCAAAAGTGATTGTCTACCTTACCCGCACCGGCAGCATCCAGTGTTCCGGTGTAGACGACGTCTTCGTAATCCGTGACCTCATAAGTCAAACCCGCATAGGGCTTGCCATCACCGAACTCATCCACCAACTGAAAGCTGCTTGAGTGACCACTTACTGGGCACGCATGGATATGGCCACCAAAAGACCCTTTTTCACTTTCCGGCAAAGGTTTGTAAGTCATGGGGTCTCGTCCTTGTTTTCAGTACAGCCGGGGTAAATGGTGCAGACACGTTCATCCACCATTCGGAAGGTGCTGAAGTCTTTGTAGTTGCCATAACAAAAAGCGTGCTGGTCTTCAAAACCTTTGCCCATACATCGCTTCCAGCCACCAGGCACCTTGACCCAGGTATCCCCCATATAGGGCTCTTCTTCATCGGCCAGCTTGATCTTCAGCCTTACAGTTTTGCCCGGCAGTTGGTCCAGGGTGTACGCCGTAAAGGGGTGGCCCTGGGTAACGTTGCCCTGGGCATCCGTGTTTCTGCAGGTGAGGATTTTGGTGATGTAGCGCTTGGGGCCGATCGTGCGGAACAACCACTGGCACTGCCCGGAGAACTCACTTTCCCCGGCCGCATTGAAAGTACCTTTGGTGCGTTCCAGCAGTTCGGGGCGTACCGCGAATCCGGCATAGTCATAAGTGCTGTAGGCGCGCTTTTGATCCCTGCCCATAATCCCCGTGACATTGATTTCTACGAAGTTCAACATCAGCGGGCAGCCGCTTACTGTCCGGTACAACACGATGTCAGAGGTGGGCTTGTATTCCTGATTCAGGTTATTGAATCCCAGTTGCGTATTCTTGCCCCCGGGTACGCTGCAGGTTTCCCCGGTGGCGGGAACATAGGTGGCCTTTAAGTCGTAAGTGAAGTCAGGTGGCAGATCGGTGGTAAAAGTAAAAGTGTCCGACCGGCCTGGGGCAGTACAACCCACGGCAAGCACCAGGCAGCCTCCAAGGGTCAGGCTTTGCATCATTCGCCGTATACGGAGCGTCAAAATGCAGCGTCGGGGAGTCGTTTGAATGTGGTGCCCAACGCTTGGGTGAGGCGCACCAAAAGACCCTTTGTCACTTCCCGGCAAAGGTTTGTAAGTCATGGGGTCTCGTCCTTGTTTTCAGTACAACCGGGGTAAATGGTGCAGACACGCTCATCCACCATTCGGAACGTGCTGAAGTCTTTGTAATTGCCATAGCAAAATGCATATTGGTCTTCAAAGTTCTCGCCCATGCAGCGCTTCCAACCGCCGGCGACCTTGACCCATGTATCCTTCATGTAAGGTCTCTCTTCCTCCGCGAGCTTGATCTTCAGTCTCACTGTTTTGCCCGGCAGTTGGTCCAGGGTGTACGCCGCAAAGGGATGGCCTTGGGTAACGTTGCCCTGCGTATCAGTGTTTCTGCAGGTGAGAATTTTGGTGATGTAGCGCTTGGGGCCAATCGTGCGGAACAACCACTGGCACTGCCCGGAGAACTCACTTTCCCCGGCTGCGTTGAAAGTGCCTTTTGTGCGCCCCAGCAGTTCGGGGCGCACCGCGAATCCGGCAAAGTCATAGGCGCTGTAGGTGCGTTTTTGCCTTCTGCCAATGATCCCCGTGACATTGATTTCTACGAAGTTCAACATCAGCGGGCAGCCACTCACCGTCCGATGCAGCACTATTTCAGAGCTGGGCTTGTATTCCTGATTCAGGTTATTGAATCCAAGTTGCGTATTCCTCCCACTGGGTACGCTGCAGGTTTCCCCGGTGGCGGGAACATACGTGGCCTTTAAGTCGTAAGTGAAGTCAGGTGGCAGATCGGTGGTAAAGGTAAAAGTGTCCAACTTGCCTGTGGCAGTACAGCCCACGGCAAGCACCAGGCAGCCACCAAGGGTCAGGCTTTGAATCCCTCGTTTCATACGGCGTCTCCCTGCCAATACAGTACTTCCTGATGCAAGCGTTCAAAATGCAGCATCGGGTTCTCGTTTGGCTGAGGCAACCAGCGTTTGGGGGGAGCGAAACCCGGTGCATGCAAGCTCTGCGTCAATAAAAAATGAATGTGCTCAGGCTCTTGCCAGCCCCAGGTACGTGCCAGATCGAGCTGGCCACGGAGCCAGGTATCGATATTTTGCTGCTCGGCAAGCCTGACCAGGGTGTCCGTATGCTCTCGCATCAAGTAGCGGCGGCTGTTGTCGAACTGCACATTCGCGCAGATAGCTTCTGGCGTTGGAGTACTCAGCCATGCTGGAGCGCTTGGCAGCGGATACTGGCCAGGCTCAGGGTTGTCGGTGACGATCCACTGCTCAGCCTGCCAATAACACACACTGGCTATTGGTCCGAGGTATTCGGGGTTTTGCCCGGATTGCAGATAAGCTAACGCGCGTCCCAGCACGCGGTTATCGTGAAAACGGTAGAGCGCCTGGTTCGGCCGCTCTCCGGTAACAAGACGCTCTTGCCAATGGGTGGCCAGTGCACAGAGGTCGTTGTTCTCTGCGCTGGCCAACCAGCCCCAATTGCGTTCGGGGGCATTCAGGAGTGCCTGGAGAGCTGGGTGTTCTGCTGACTCAAGCTGAAAAAGGTATGGGGCCACATCCGCCAATGAGTCCGCCGGTGTGCCGACGTACAGGTTGCGATACTGGTCGCTGCCCAGTTCGGCGATCAGTGCATTGCGCTCATCGAGTTGTCCATCAGAGTCCAGCACCAGGTAGATGTGGCGTCCTTGTTCGGCTTGCGCACGCAGCCATTGTTCCACAGGCTTCATGCGTGCTCTCCAATGCTGCAAAGGCCATTGCGACAGGCCTCGCAGAGCGGGCAGTAATCCACTGCTTGCTGTTTGGCGGCGGTCATGATGGACATCGGATTGGCGACAACAACTTGCGGTGAGCTGACCAACGCCTGTATCGCCTGTAACGGCGGAATACCCGCAACCGGCGCACCTCCCTCAACGATCGGCACGCTGCTGAAAATCCCTGCAGAGTTCATGACGATGTGCTGGCCACCCGCCTGGAGTGTCAGGCTAATCTGCGCATCGATCACCACATTGGCGGCGGTGACATGGGCCTGTGTACCGGCCTGAATCACCAGCGTGCCGCCTGCCGTGGTGCTGCTGTTGCCGGTGATGGAGATCAGCTCATTGCCGCCGACAGTGGTATTACGCAGGCCTTGGGTGGTGTGCAGCTCATCGCCCTTGATCAGGCTGGAGCTGTTGTTATCAACCTGTTCAAAACGGTCGTTGCCGATCAGGCTATGACTGTCGTTAAGGGCCCGTTGTTCGATGTCGCGCTGGGCGTGTAGAAGGATTTTTTCCTGCCCGGCCCGGTCTTCAATCGACAGCTCGTTGTAGCCGCCATTGGCCGGCGAGCTGTGGCTGCGCAGCACGGTTTTGGTTTTGTGTTCCGGCAAAGGGTACGGCACGCAGGTGACCTTGTTCGGCACGCACCCGGTAATCAAAGGCTGGTCGGGATTGCCCTCCAGAAAGGTCACCAGCACTTCCATGCCGATGCGCGGTATGGTCACCGCACCGAATCCCGCTCCGGCCCAGCTCGACGACACCCGCAGCCAGCAACTGCTCTTGTCGCTGTTCAGTTCGGCGCGGTCCCAATGGAACTCGACCTTGACCCGACCGTATTCATCGCAATGGATTTCTTCCCTCGCCGGACCGGTGACACGGGCGGTCTGGCAAACCAGCATCGAGGGACGCAACAGCAATGGCGGACGGTAGAACACGTCCCAGGGAATCGCCCTGAAGCTGTTGCGATAGCCTTGGGTGAAGCCGTCTTCGGGTTTGGTGTCGCTAGTGACCGATTCCTCAAGCACCTGCGGCTGCTGGCCTTCGTGGGTCACGCTGAGCAGTAGCCACAAATCGTTGTACGGCTGACGCGGATGCTCGATCAGGTTGAAAAAATGGCCGCTGCGCAGGTTCGGCTGGTCGCTTTTGCCTTCGGCCAGTTGGTAGTCGCTGCGATGCCGCTCCAGCGCCTGGCGGGCCAGCTGTTTGCCGAGTTTTTCATTTTCGATCAGCACCGGGTAGCGGTAGTCCTCGAGTGCCGGAAGGAACTCGGCCGTGAAGTGGACTTCCGGCAACAGGCTCGGACGTTTAAAGTCATAGCCTCGGCGCGTGGTCGTGCTGGTTCGGGTACTCAAACGCATGGAGAACTGGCTGACCACCGGGTGCTCCGCCACCATGCCTGAACCTTGCTGATAGGGTGTTTGGCCCAACGTGGGAAACCAGGTCTGATCGTCGCTGAAGACCAGGTGATGGCCGTCCTGGCTGTGTTGGTGGTGCCAGGCAATCCCGTCTTCGCTGCACAGCCTCTGAATCAGTTCGAAATCGCTTTCAAAATATTGCGTGCAATATTCACGCGTGGGACTGGTGCTGACATTGAAGGTGAACGCATCGGCCAGGATGCCGTGCTCCTCGAGCACTTGCTTCACGATCTGCGGCACGCTCTGGTCCTGAAAAATCCGCTGGTTGTGGCTGAACTGCAAGTAGTGCAGCGCTGGCACCAGGGTCATCTGATAATGGGTCAGGCGCTTGCCGGCTTCCCCGACCAACACATCTTCGATACGTCCGTGGATACCTTCACCGTTGAGGCCGAACCGCAGAAAGGCTGGCTGGCTGAGCAAGCTTTCCAGATCAACATCCGGATACTCGCTGACCAGCTCAACCTTGATCGCATACAAGGCGCTGATGGTTTCCGTACCGTGAAAAGCGAGCACCTTGAAATCATTGCGCACGGCAGGGATCAGCAGGTCGAAATGCGCGGTATTGGCCGACGCGAACATAGGCTTGTCCTTAAGCTGGATGAGGAAAAAACGCGCAAAAGAGCAAACAAACGCATGGAGCCGAACATAGCCGGCACCATGCGGTGCGCCTTAGCCGGCGACCGGCGTACGCCAGTCATCGGAACCGGAGGTGCCGCAGACTTCGTGGGTCCAGGTGATCTTGCGATAGGTGAAGTGCACATCTTCCAGATGGGTAAAGTGCGCGTTCGCCGGGTCCTGGCAGTTGTGCATGCAGTCTTTGATGTCGACGATGATCGCGTCTTCAAGTTTGGTGGTGTAATAGTGCTCCTGGGTGCCGGCCGCCGAGGTGCGGTACCACTTGATTTCGATCGACGTCAAACGCTCGCCCGACGTCAGTGCCGCCAGCAGCAGCGGCGAGGCCTTATCGAAAACTTTGGTGATGACCACCGGCTTGTGTATGCGCTGGCCGGTGGGCTGGCCGGACTGCGGGTCACGAGGGATGATCACTTCGTGCTCGAAACCCTGGACCATGACTTCGTCTTCGTGACCTTCCTGGTAGGTATTGCCCACCGAATCCGCGGTGAAGGCGCCAGCGGTGATCAAGCCTTGCTTGGTGCCGGTGATGGACATGTAAGCGGGTGTGGCCATGGAGGCTCTCCTTGCTGAAAAATAAGACTTGAAAGGCCGATTTGCCTGCCAAGGTCCCACCAACAGATCAAGGTTTGTGCCACTTTTAAAATATATTTAAATAACAACAACTTAGTTTCGACTTGTAGCCTATTTCCCTTTTTGGCGAAGAAAACCCGGCTGGAAGTGCGCAAGAAGTTGCGCAGTGGTGCGCAACTTCTTGCGCACTTGGCTGGAGCTTCATGGATCGTGGCCTGCAGCGCTTTTCAAGAAGTGTGTTTGAGGGGTAGTGCGCAACTTCTTGCGCATACTAGCCTTAGGCCTCAAGTCGGAGAGTAGTGAGGGTAATCGAGCCGGTTTTAATGGGGTTTCCTGGGATTACCAGGAAAGACGCGCTTTGATTTGAACTAAAATGAACCCCCTGCTTCGGTAACCAAATACGTTTGCTGTTCACCCCCCGTACAACTGCGGCCGCCGATCCTTATGCAAATCATTGCGCGCGCTGATGCGTTTGTTGCGCGCCTCGGCGAGGTTCAGGGTGGCCAGCAACATCTGCTCGCCGCCCTGCTCCGCCGGCCCGGCCAACGGGTAACCATCGGCATCGACGATGACCGAACCCTGGACCCAGCCGACCCCGCGCTCATGGCCATAGCGATCACAGGCGGCGATGAACATGCGGTTGACCGAGGCATTGGCCTGCACCCGCAGCACTTCGGCCGGGCGCTCGGTCTGCGGCCGCGGGCCGTCGGGCCAGTTGACCGGTGCACACAGCAGATCGGCCCCGGCCAGCGCCGGAAGACGCACCCACTCGGGGAATTCCAGGTCGTAGCAGATCAGCATGCCGAGCCGCCCATGCACCGTTTCGACCACCGGCGGTGGCGCATCGCCGGCCGTGAAGATGTCCTTCTCGGCATCCCACAGATGCGCCTTGCGGTACACCGCGCGCAGGCCATTGGCGTCGATCATCGCCGCGCTGTTGGCCAGTTCATCACCGGGCAGGCGCTCACAGAATCCGCCGACGATCACCAGGTTCAGCTCACGGGCCAGGGCATGCCAAAGCTGCAATATCGGGCCATCAGTGGTTTCCGCCAGCGACAGCGCCTCAAAGCGGTCGGCAAACAGATAGCCGCTCTGCACCAGTTCCGGCAACACCACGACCTGCGCGCCTTGAAAGGCTGCCTGGCGAATCGCGCGTTCGGTCAGTGTGCGGTTGTAGGCCAGGTCGCCGATTTTCGGTGCCAGTTGGCAACAGGCGACCACGGTATTTTTTACGCTGTTCAATGCCCTGCCTCCGCAGATGAATGGGTCATGGCGACAATGTCGCTCTCGCTCAGCGCATCGATCACCCGGCGTTCGGCGGCCAGATCAATCGAGCGGCTGAGCAGGTAGTAGGTCAACCCCGACACCACCAGGCCCACCAGCCAGGCGATGTCCACGCCTTCCAGCACTCGCGCCAGCGGGCCGACGAAGACCTCTTTGCCGGCGGCGGCATCGAAGATGTAGAAGAACGGCACCATGGCGGCGAAGCCGATCAGGTACGAGACGATGCCGCGAAATTGCCAGGCGCCGTAGATGCCGTTTGGCGTGAAGAAATGCGGGATCGCATATCGGCCCTTGCGCACGAAGAAGTAGTCCACCAGGTTGACCGCAGTCCACGGCACGAGGAAGTAGAGCAACAACACCAGGAAGGTGTTCAACAGCGCGATGCCGTCACCTTTGATCGACAGCACGCAGGTCAACAGAATGACGCTGATCACACTGATCGACAGCACACGGGCACGGGGTGTCGGGGTGATTTTCCTGATCGAGTCGACGCCGGTCAGCAGCGTCAGCATGGCGCTGTAGGTGTTGAGGGCGATGATCGGCAGGAAGCCCGCCACCGAGACGATCACCAGCAAGTTGCCCAACCCCGGCACCATCGAGGAGCCGACCTGGTTCAACGCCACCAGCGCATCCGCTGCTTTCAGCTCCTGGGCCAGCCAGGCACCGAGGCCGATCATCCAACTGCCGGACAACGAGGCGCCGATGAACACCGCCGCGATCAGTTTCGCCCGGCTGGTGTTTTTCGGCAGGTAACGGGAATAGTCAGACACGTAGGGTGCATAGGAAATGTTGTAGCTGGCACCGATGGCGAACAGCGTGGCGAAGGCCACCCAGTTGAAGCCCAGGTCGGTCGCCGGCGTGACGCCTTCCTGACCCGCACCGAAAATCAGGGCGATGGTCACCAGTGCGTACAACGGCAAGGTCGCCAGCAAGGCCCACTTGAAGGCCTTGTGCATCAGGTCGTGGCCGTAGATCGACAACAGCGCGCCGATCAGCACCACCGCCACGGCGACGATGGTCGGGTTAATGCCGAACACATGTTCAAGGCCGTTCATGATCAGCGAGATGTTCACCACGTTGAAACCGACGAACACAAACATCGTCGCCATCAACGCCAGGATCACCCCGCGATAGCCGAACTGGGCGCGGGACTGGATCATCTGCGGCAGGCCCATTTCCGGGCCCTGAGACCCGTGAAACGCCATGAAAATGGTGCCGAACATAATGCCCAGGGCACCGGCGAGCATGGTCCACAGCGCCGACAAGCCGAGGCTCGGGCCAACAAAACCGATGGAGATGGTGAAGAAGTGGAAGTTGCCCAGAAACCAGAAAGGCCCCTGACTGCTGAGTTTGGCGTGGCGTTCGTTTTCCGGGATGTAGTCGATGGAGTGACCTTCGATGGCCAACCCGCCGCTCGCCTCGGCGGCGTGCGCAGACACTGGGGAACCTGACATACGATTGTTCCTATGCTGTTGTTTGTTGTTTTTGTGGGTACAGCGCTCGCTACGACGTCCAGTTCAGGTAAAACTCCAGAAAAAGCTGACGATGACGCTGGCTTCACGGCAATGTAGGGCGTGAGTCCGGGCAATAAAATATCGCAGGCACACTGTTCACATAGATCAACATCTATGTAAGCGAGAATCGGGAGCCCCCATGCTGGGAACTGTAACGGAGCTGGATCTGCGCCTGATCCGGGTATTTCTGACCGTCGTCGAAGCGGGCGGCATCTCGGCGGCACAAACCGCCCTCAACACCACGCAACCCACGATCAGTGCGCAGTTGGCGACGCTGGAAGCCCGGGTCGGTTTCCGTCTGTGCGAACGCGGGCGCGGCGGGTTTTCGGTAACGCCCAAAGGCACTCGGTTCATCGACGCGGCCCGGCGCTTGCTGGCAGCGGCCGAAGGTTTTCGGGTCGAGGTGCAGCACATCAACCGCAAAGTCTCGGGCAGCATCAACATCGGCCTGCTGGGGCAAATCGACCCCGTGGCGAACAAGAAAATCGGCCAGGCCATTGCCCGATTGCGGGCGCGGCACGAGGGGCTGTACTTCCACTTCACCGAACTGTCGTCGTCGCTGCTGGAAGAAAAAATCATCAACGGCCATATCGACCTGGCCATCGGTTACTTCTGGCATCGCTTGCCCAGCATCGATTATTTCCCGCTGTTCCCGGAAACCCAGATCGCTTATTGCGCACCCTCGCATCCGTTGTTCGGGCAAGTCGGCGCACTGACTCGCGAAGATGTCAGCGGGTTCGACTGGGTCTGGCCGAGCCATCCGCTGCCGGAAATGCCGGCCCCCACGTCCATCGAGCGCCTGACCGTACTCACCGACAGCATGGACGGCGCAGCCCTGCTGATCCTGTCCGGCCAGCACCTGGGGTTTCTGCCGCAGCACTACGCGACCCGCCATGAACAGCTGGGGCAGTTACACCCGCTGAACCCGGACCTGTTGCGCTATGAAGTCAGTTTTCATGCGGCGGTGCGGCATTCGGCGCGGCAGCGGGACCTGGTGAGTGCGTTCCTCAATGAGCTGATCGAGATTTTCGGAGCGCCGTAGGTCCTGTGGGAGCGGTGGGTCAGTCAACGCCGATGCTGGCTGTAATGACGCCATCGCGAGCAAGCTCGCTCCCACAGGGTTAGTGGGTGTACGCGAAATCTGCGAGCGACCGAAATTACTGTGGGAGCGAGCTTGCTCGCGATAGCGGTGGGTCAGCCAGCATCAATGTTGAATGTGCTGGCCTCATCACGGGCAAGCCCGCTCCCACAGGGTTGGTGGGTGTACGCAAAATCTGCCAGCGACCGAAATTATTGTGGAGCGAGCTTGCTCGCGATAGCGGTGGGTCAGCCGACATCAATGCTGGCTGTAATGACGCCATCGCGAGCAAGCTCGCTCCCACAGGGGTTAGTGGGTGTACGCAACATCTGCCAGCGACCGGGATTACTGTGGGAGCGAGCTTGCTCGCGATAGCGGAGGGTCAGCCAACATCAATGTTGAATGTGCTGGCCTCATCGCGGGCAAGCCCGCTCCCACAGGGGGAATGTGGTGGTATCAGAAGTGGATGTCCTTGGCCGGTATCACATCGATCCGCGCCACGGAACCGGTCAGGCGCTTCAGGTCCTTGTTGTGCTCGGCAATGATGTCTTCGGCGGTCAGGTTGCCGTTGTCGACGGTGGAATGCGCGTCGCCCGCCAGCACCACGTCGTAGCCCAGTTTCAGGGCCTGGCGCACGGTGGCGTTGACGCAGTAATCAGTCTGCAGGCCGCAGATGACCAAGCGCTCGAAGTCCTCTTTCGGCAACAGTTTTTGCAGGTGGGTCTGATAGAACGAATCCGGCGTGGTCTTGCGCACGCGGTGGTCCTTGGGCGAAGTTTCCAGCCCTTCGGCCAGTTGCCAGCCGGCAGCGCCATGCGCCAGCGGACTGTCCGCTTCTTCGTGCTGGATCAGCACCACAGGAACTTCGGCCTTGCGGGCCCGGGCCGAGAGATCGTTGATCGTATCGATAACCCGTCCGATCTCGAAACACTCGTACTCACCGGAGCACAATGCCTGCTGAACGTCGATGATTAACAGTGCAGTGGTCATGACTTCCTTCCTTGATATGCCGAGGGATCAGGGGACGAACATAAGCCCGTCCCCCTCCAGACACAACCTTCAATAACCCAGCGACAACCCGGTGTTACGCCGTGGGTCGTTCGCCCCGTAGAAACGGTTCTTGCCGACCGGCTTGCCACCCAGGGACGGCGCCCCGACCAGGATCGCCGCCAGGTGGTTGGCATCCTGTAGACCGGCGAACTTGTGGCCCCAGCTCTCGAGGATTTTCACCGTGTCCGGGCTGGTGGTGAAGGCTTCCAGGTTGGTTTCCTCCAGCAGCCACTGCTGGTGGAAACGCGGTGCATCCACCGTTTCCTGGATGTTCATGCCGTAGTCGATTTGGCAAAAGGTTCGTACTTCATGAGTCAGTCTCTTCTTGTTATTTCGTAGGAAAACGCTTCAAAAGCCGTAGCCAAGTATGGTCGGGATTACGGTTTGCGCCTCCCCGTCGAGACAGTATCCTTAACGCCTGCTCAGCAATTTCCCGCGAGCCCTGGCATGACCTATACCTGCACCTCCTTGGCTTCACCTGTCGGCCAGTTGAAGCTGGTCGCGAACGGTTCACGACTGGCGGCCATCCTCTGGGAAAACGACAAACCCGGCCGGGTGCGCCTGGGGCCGATGAGCGAAGCGCCGGACAACCCGATCCTGGTACGCACGGCTGCGCAGTTGCACGAATACTTTTCCGGCACCCGCGATCGCTTCGAACTGGAACTGGATTTTGCCGGCACGGAATTTCAGAAGAAGGTCTGGGCGGCGCTGCTGACCATCCCGTTCGGCGAGACCCGCAGCTACAGCCAGATAGCCGAACAGATCGGCAACCCGGCGGCGGTCAGGGCGGTGGGTGCGGCGAATGGCAAGAACCCGATTTCGATTGTCGCGCCCTGTCATCGGGTGATTGGCGCGTCGGGGAAGTTGACCGGGTTTGCCGGCGGGCTTGAGGCGAAGGAGTTGTTGCTGACGCTGGAGGGCTGCGAGTGGTCGGGCGCCAGTCGCATGGATGACTTGTTTTAGGGACGCACTGCACTTGTGGCGAGGGAGCTTGCTCCCGTTCCAGTGCGAAGCACTGGCCAATCATCTTCAAACATTCAAGATACCGGGGCTGCTGCGCAGCCCAACGTCGGATCGCCGCCCGGAGCAAGCTCGCTCGCCACAGGAAGCGCATACGTTAGCCGGCGAAGAGGTTTTTCATCGCCGCATACTGCAACAACATGATGGTCTTGGCATCGCAGATTTCGCCGCGGTAAAACGCTTCGAGCGCGTCGTCGAACGCCCACTCCAGCACTTCCAGTTCTTCGGTTTCCGACTCCAGCCCGCCACCGTCACTGACTTTCGACTTTGCGTCGTATTCGGCAACGAAGAAGTGCAGTTTTTCCGTCACCGAACCGGGACTCATGTACGCCTCGAACACCTTCTGCACATGGTGCACGCGATACCCCGTCTCTTCCTCCGCTTCATCGCGGATGCGGTCTTCAGGCGCCGCGCCTTCCAGCAGCCCCGCCGCCACTTCGATCAACAGCCCATCGTGGCCGTTGACGAACACCGGCAGGCGAAATTGCCGGGTCAGTACCACGGTCCTCTTTTCGCGGTTGTACAACAGAATCGCCGCGCCGTTGCCACGGTCGTAGACCTCCCGCGTCTGGCGTTGCCACTCGCCGTTGTTGCGGCGGTAATCGAAGGTGATTTTCTTGAGCAGGTACCAGTCGTGGGACAACACCTGAGACTCAAGGATGTTGACCCGCTCGGCTGTGTTCGACATGACAACGCGTCCTGTTATTTGTCTGAGGGTCCACATGTTAAGTGAAAACGGACAGCGTTTGCCCCCTCAAGCAAGCTGCGCGTTGGCGACGGTTCAACTTTTCCGGGGATGGAACAATCGCTGCAACCGGGATAGGCTGCGGCTTCAATGCCATATGGATATAGCCATGAACCTGCGTATCGAACTATCACCAAACCCCACGGAAGAACAACGCCAGGCCATCCTAAAACCGCTGCGCGCCTACAACGGCTCGAAGGCCGAAGGTAACGTGCCTGAGCACATCGCCTTGCTGGTGCGCGACGACAACGACGAGATCCTCGGCGGCCTGCATGGCCGATTGTTTTACCAGTGGCTGTACGTCGACTTGCTGGTGGTGCCGGAACAGGCACGGGGACAGGGCCTGGGTTCGAAACTGATGCAGATGGCCGAAGACCTGGCGCGGGAACGGAATTGCGTCGGGCTGTGGCTCGACACCTTTGAATTCCAGGCGCCGGAGTTCTACAAGAAATGCGGCTACAGCGAGATCGGGCACATTGCCGATTACCCGCCGGGCCACAAGCACTTCTTCTTCCAGAAGCGCCTGAACTACTGATCAGTACAAAAACCCACAAGGGACTTGCGTTAGCCTTCAGGTCACAGGCAAGTCGCCAACGCCGCCAGCCGGCGCTTGGCCACGAAATCATCCTTCTGTGCGTAGTAGCTCAACACCGTGCCCGAGGCATCGGTGGTCACGTCGACGAAGGACTCCGCCGAACGGGTGTAAACGGTCGTGCCACCCTTCTCCCCTGGCTGCAAATACGCCGCCGCATCGACGCCGAAGACGCCCTCGTCCTGCCAGGAAAACTGCACGCACTGGGCGACGTCTTTTGCCGGTTTTTCCGAGTTCAGGGTCTTGTACGGAGCCTTGGTGCGGGCATCGTTCATCGCCGAGCCGGCGCAACCCGCCAGCAACGTCACGGCCAGCGCCACCATCAGAATTCGCATTGCATTCACTCATCAGGAAAAAGCGGACTTTATCACCCCGGCAGCCCGTATCGTTCTGCTTTACTGCATTTATACCGCGACAGCGCGCAACGATTCGCGCACCCTGTTGCGCCAATAACGTTGCATCGCCCCCTGACTGGAAACCTGATGACACCTAATGCCGAGTTCTACAAACCGAGCACTGAATATGCCGACAAGCTGATCAGCCAGATCGGTCAGACGCCTTCCTGGATTGCCAAGCGAATCGGCGTCACCGACAAGCGGATTCGCTACATCCTCGACGGTGAAAGAACCGTCAAAGGCGAAACCACGCCGATCCAGATGACCTACACCGAACAGTTTGCCCTCGAATGCCTGGCGGCAGCGGCCAAGGCCAGCAAGAAGCAATCCTCGTAATCCGTTCTCAAGGAGCGACCATGGCGGCAACCGAACTGCAACATGAGCAAGCACTCAAGAGGTTTCTTGATGCGCGCCCCGAGTTGCGCGAAGAACTCGACCACCTCAACCCGCTGTTGGCTCAGGCCAAGGGTGAAACGGCGGCTCAGTATCGCGAGGAACGGCTGCACGAAGCGTTTGAAGCTGAAGCAGAACGCCAGAAGTTGTTCGCTTGGGAACTGACGTTGCAGTTAACCACCGCCACACCCCAGGATTACCAAGCGCAGCGCCTGGAAGTGCACCGGGAAGTGGCGGAAATGGCCGGCATGGACTGGCTGGAATATTGCGAGTTGAATGGGATAAAACCCTAAGCACTGTTCAGGGATACCTTCGCCGATGCTGCCCAACACCGCCAGGACCCACGCCAGCCCCGGGCACTTGCACACGCAGAAATAGCGCGGGCGCATAGGCCTGAGCCTGGTGGCCATGCTCTCGGTACTCGCCGGCATGACCGACGCCATCGGCTTCATGGCCAGCGGCGACTTCGTCTCGTTCATGAGCGGCAATACCACCCGGATGGCGGTCGCCATCAGTACTGGCAACCTTGGGTTGACCCTGCGCCTGGTGATCCTCGTCGCCACTTTCATCGTCGGCAACGCGCTGGGCATTATCGTCAGCCGGCTAGGCAGACGCCGGGCCCTGCCCTTGTTGTTGTGCATCACCACCCTGCTGTGCGCCGCCGCGGCCTGGCCTTATGATGCGCAACTGCCAGCCCTGCTGGCGGCGATCATTGCAATGGGCATGCTCAATGCCGCGGTGGAAGAAGTGAACGGCCTGCCGGTCGGCCTGACTTACATCACCGGTGCCCTGTCGCGTTTCGGCCGCGGACTGGGACGCTGGATGCTCGGCGAGCGCCGTAACGGCTGGCGTGTGCAACTGATCCCCTGGACCGGCATGTTCGCCGGCGCGGTACTCGGTGCCGTGCTGGAACATCACCTGGGGCTCAAGGCGTTGTTTGCCAGTGGCCTGCTGGCTGCCGGGCTCGGGGTGTTGTCGTTGAGGATCCCGCGGCGTTGGCAGTTGGGGTATATGCCGCGCTGAGACTTACATCGCCTGTTCGGCCGCCTTCGCGAGCAAGTCGGATCGCCGCACCGCCGCTCCCACATTGATCGTGTGAACACTGGAGATCAAATGTGGGAGCGGGCTTGCTCGCGAAGGGGGCGACACGGTCTACGAGTAAACGCTCTTCGCCGCCCCGCCGATAAAGCATTATCATGGCCGCAGTTTCGCTGATCGAGTCCGTCATGAAGTTCGCCATCGCCGTGTTTTCCGCCGCCCATGCGCCCTCCTCGCGCCGCGCCCTGCTGTTCGCCCAAGCGGCGCTGGCCGGCGGGCACGAGATTGTCCGGTTGTTTTTCTACCAGGATGGCGTCTACAACGCATCCGGCAGCGTGGTCACGCCCCAGGATGAACTGGACTTGCCCAAGCAATGGCGGGCATTCGTCAGCGACCATCAACTCGATGGCGTGGTGTGCATCGCCGCCGCCCTGCGTCGTGGCGTGTTGAACGAGGAAGAAGCCAAGCGCTATCAGCGCGAGGCGGTAGCCGTCGGTGCGCCGTGGGAATTGTCCGGCCTCGGCCAATTGCATGACGCCGCGCAGGATGCCGACCGTCTGATCTGTTTCGGAGGCGCATGACATGGCCAAATCCTTGTTGATCATCAGCCGCCAGTCGCCATGGTCCGGCCCAGGCGCGCGTGAAGCGCTGGATATCGTGCTGGCCGGCGGCGCCTTCGACCTGCCGATTGGCCTGTTGTTTCTCGATGACGGCGTGTTCCAGCTGGCCGCCAGTCAGAATGCCAAGGCCCTGCAACAGAAAGACCTGAGCGCCAACCTGCAGGCCCTGCCGATGTTCGGTGTCGAGGAACTGTTTGCCTGCGGCGACAGTATCGCCCAACGTGGCCTGGACCCCAGCGGCCTGTCGCTGGAAGAAGCCCAGGTGTTGACCGCCCACGAAATCACCGCCCTCATTGACCGTTACGACCAGGTGATCACCCTCTGATGTCGACTTTGCATGTGTTGTCTCATTCCCCGTTCGGCGACGAACGCCTGACCAGTTGCCTGCGCGTGATCGGCGCCAACGACGGGTTGCTGTTGTCCGGTGATGCGGCCTATGCGTTGCAGCCAGGCACCGCACCGTTCACGACACTCAGCGCACGTGGCCTGAAGCTGTTCGTCCTGGCTGAAGATGCCCAGGCCCGCGCGCTTGCGGTTCCAGACTGGGCCCGGGCCATCGATTACCCGGCCTTCGTCGAGCTGTCGATTCACTACGACAAGGTCAACAGTTGGCTATGAATGCATTGACGGTCGGCGCCCGCGCCATCGAGCTGGACAAGGATGGTTTCCTGGTCGAACTGAGTGACTGGTCCGCCGATGTGGCCAGTGCCCTGGCGGCTACCGAAGACATCGAGTTGACGCCCGAACACTGGGAAGTCCTCGAACTGCTGCGCAGTTTCTACGCCGAATTCCAGCTGTCACCGGCCACCCGCCCGTTGATCAAATACACCGCCCTGAAACTCGGCCCGGAAAAAGGCAACAGCCTGCACCTGAACCGACTGTTCAAAGGCACTCCCGCCAAACTCGCCGCGAAACTGGCGGGCCTGCCCAAACCGACGAATTGCTTATGACTGATTATCCAGCACTGACCCTCGAAACCCCCGCCGAGCATCCGTTCGCCCAGTTCGTGCGGATCCTTGGCAAAGGCAAGCGCGGCGCCCGCGATTTGACCCGGGTCGAAGCCCGCGAAGCCATGGGCATGGTGTTCGATGAAAAGGTCGAGGAAACCCAACTCGGCGCATTCCTGATGTTGTTGCGGCACAAGGAAGAAAGCGCGGAAGAGATGGCGGGCTTCACCGAAGCCTTGCGTGAACGTCTGAATCCTCCGGCTCTGGCGGTGGATCTGGATTGGCCGACCTATGCAGGCAAGAAACGCCATCTACCGTGGTATCTGCTGGCAGCCAAGTGCCTGGCGCAAAACGGCGTGCGGATTTTCATGCACGGCGGCGGCGCCCACACGGCCGGTCGGCTGTACAGCGAGCAACTGCTGGGCGAACTGAACATCCCGCTGTGCCGCAACTGGCAACAGGTGGGTTCGGCACTGGATAACGGCGGCCTGGCCTTCATGCCATTGATGGACTGGGCGCCACAGCTGCAACGCATGATCGACCTGCGCAACACCCTGGGCCTGCGTTCGCCCATCCACTCGCTGGCGCGGATTCTCAATCCGCTGGGCGCCCGTTGCGGTCTGCAGAGCATTTTCCACCCGGGTTATCAGGCGGTGCATCGCGATGCCAGCGGCCTGCTGGGTGACACCGCCATCGTGATCAAGGGCGATGGCGGCGAGATCGAGATCAACCCGGACGCCGACAGTCACCTGTACGGCACCACCGGCGGTGTTAGTTGGGATGAGGAATGGCCGCAGTTGTCGGCGCAGCGTCACGTCAAACCTGCCTCGCTTGAACCTGAACATTTGAAAGCGGTATGGCGTGGCGATGTCGTCGACAGCTACCCGCAAATGGCCCTGATCTCGACCATGGCCCTGGCACTGCGTGGCCTCGGACAGAGCCGCGAACAGGCCCTCGAAACCGCTGAAAAATACTGGGCTGCGCGGGACAAATCGATTTAATCGATCATTCACGCCCGATCTTTGCGCTTTTTGTTCGAACTCATCGGAATAGACTCGACTCCATCGATTATGGGTTTCAGGAGTCTTGAACATGGGTTTGTTAGTTGATGGCCGCTGGCAGGACAAGTGGTACGAAAGCAGCAAGGACGGCGCGTTCCAGCGTGAACAGGCGCAGCGTCGCAACTGGTTGACCGCTGACGGCAAGCCGGGACCGACCGGCGTCGGCGGTTTTGCGGCCGAGCCCGGGCGCTATCACCTGTATGTGTCCCTGGCCTGTCCGTGGGCTCATCGCACGCTGATCCTGCGCAAACTCAAAGGCCTCGAAAAGCTGATCGACGTCTCGGTGGTCAGTTGGTTGATGCTGGAAAATGGCTGGACCTTCGACCAGAGCCTCGGTTCGACCGGCGACAGGCTCGATCACTTCGACTTCATGCACCAGCGCTACACCGCCGACACCGCCGACTACACCGGCCGCGTCACCGTACCGGTGCTTTGGGACAAACAACAGAATCGCATCGTCAACAATGAATCATCGGAAATCATCCGCATGTTCAATGGCGCCTTCGACGATCTGACCGGTAACGACCTGGACTTCTACCCGGCGCCGCTGCGCGGAGAGATCGATGCGCTGAACGAGCGGATTTATCCGGCAGTGAACAATGGCGTGTACCGCGCCGGGTTTGCCACCTCTCAACAGGCTTATGAAGAAGCGTTCGATGATGTGTTTGCCGAACTGGACCGGCTGGAACTGCTGCTGGGCGCCAACCGCTATCTGGCTGGCGAGTACCTGACCGAAGCGGACATCCGCCTGTTCACCACGCTGATTCGCTTCGATGCGGTGTACTACGGGCACTTCAAGTGCAACCTGCGGCGGATCGCCGATTATCCGAACCTGTCGAACTGGCTGCGGGAAATCTATCAGTGGCCGGGGATCGCCGAGACGGTGGACTTCACCCACATCAAGAACCACTACTACGCCAGCCACCGCACCATCAACCCGACGGGTGTGGTGCCCAAAGGTCCGGCGCAGGACTTTACCGCGGCCCATGATCGGGAGCGGTTGAGTGGGAAAGGGGTTTGGCGCACGGCCTGAGCTTGATCTGAATTTTGCGGTGAATTTGAGGGCCTCTTCGCGAGCAAGCCCGCTCCCACAGGGGATTTGTGTCGTTCACTAATCCAATGTGGGAGCGGGCTTGCTCGCGAATGGGGTCGACTCGGCCTCTAGACCTGCCCCTGAGCCCCTTCGAACCACGCCAGTTTCTCGCGCAGTTGCACCACTTCGCCGACGATCACCAATGTCGGCGCATGCACTTCATGCTCCGCCACCAGTCGTGGCAGGTCCGCCAGGGTGCCGGTAAACACCCGCTGGTTGACCGTAGTGCCCTGCTGGATCAGTGCCGCCGGGGTATCGGCGGCGCGTCCATGCTTGATCAGCTGTTCGCAGATGACCGGCAAGCCCACCAGCCCCATGTAGAACACCAGGGTTTGCGCCGGGGCCACCAGATCGGCCCATGGCAAATCGCTGGAGCCGTCCTTGAGGTGGCCGGTGATGAAACGCACCGACTGCGCATAATCGCGGTGGGTCAGCGGAATCCCGGCATAGGCCGCGCAACCGCTGGCCGCCGTGATCCCCGGCACGACCTGGAACGGGATGCCATGGGCTGCCAGTTCTTCGATCTCCTCACCACCACGACCGAAGATGAACGGATCGCCGCCCTTCAATCGCACCACGCGCTTGCCCTGCTTGGCCAGGTCCACCAATTGCTGGTTGATCTGGTCCTGCGGCACCGCGTGATCGGCACGGCGCTTGCCGACGTAAACCCGCTCGGCATCGCGACGGCACAGTTCGAGAATCGCTGGCGCCACCAAGCGGTCGTACAACACCACGTCGGCTTGCTGCATCAGACGCAACGCCTTGAACGTCAGCAGGTCGGGGTCACCTGGCCCTGCGCCCACCAGATAGACCTCACCGGTCGCCACTGGCGCTTCGCCATCGATTTTCGCCTGGAGCAGACGCTCGGCTTCACCGCCCTGCCCGGCCAGTTGCCGGTCGGCAATCGGTCCCTGGAAAACATCTTCCCAGAACGCCCGACGCTGCTGCACATCCGGAAACAGACCTTTGACCTGATGACGGAATCGCGCCGCCAAACCGGCCAGGTGACCGTAGGTGGAAGGAATCCAGGTTTCGATCTTGGCGCGGATCAAACGTGCCAGCACCGGCGCATCGCCGCCGCTGGACACTGCGATAATCAGTGGGGAACGATCAACGATGGCCGGGAAGATCACGCTGCACAGGGCTGGCGCGTCCACCACGTTGACCGGCACGCAACGCCGATGGGCATCGGCGGAAACTTGTGCGTTCAGCGCTTCGTCGTCGGTGGCGGCAATGATCAGCCCGCAACCGTCCAGATCCGCCTCGGCGTAGCCACGTAGCAGGCACTCGCCACCGCTGCCGGCAACCAGTTCGCGCAGTTGCGCTTCGATTTCAGGTGCAACCACCCGCAGCAGCGCACCGGCATCGGCCAGCAGGCGAGATTTGCGCAAGGCAATCTCCCCCCCGCCGACGACCAACACACGACTGCCGCGAAGGTTATGGAACAGCGGCAGATAGTTCATTTAGCCGATGACCTCAAGGCCACCCATGTACGGCTTGAGCACCTCAGGCACACGGATCGAACCGTCGGCCTGCTGATAGTTCTCGAGCACCGCCACCAGGGTACGACCGACTGCAAGACCGGAGCCGTTCAGGGTGTGTACCAGTTCCGGCTTGCCGGTTTCCGGGTTGCGGAAACGCGCTTGCATACGGCGGGCCTGGAAGTCGCCACAGTTGGAGCACGACGAAATTTCGCGGTACTTGTCCTGGCTCGGGATCCACACTTCCAGGTCGTAGGTCTTGACCGCGCTGAAGCCCATGTCGCCGGTGCACAGCGCCAGGGTGCGGTAAGGCAGTTCCAGCAGTTGCAGGACTTTCTCGGCGTTGGCGGTCAGGCCTTCCAGCGCTTCCATCGACTGCGACGGCTCGACGATCTGCACCATTTCAACCTTGTCGAACTGGTGCTGGCGGATCATGCCGCGGGTATCGCGGCCCGATGCGCCGGCTTCACTGCGGAAGCACGGTGTGTGGGCGACGAACTTGATCGGCAGCAGTTTCGAGTCGACGATTTCACCGGCGACGATGTTGGTCAGCGACACTTCGGCGGTCGGGATCAGGTACAGATCAGCCTCGCCTTCGCGCGCGATCTTGAACAGGTCTTCTTCGAACTTCGGCAACTGACCGGTGCCTTGCAGCGCCGGGGCCTGGACCAGATAAGGCGTGTAAGCCTCTTCATAGCCATGCTCGGTGACATGCAGGTTGATCATGAACTGCGCCAGGGCGCGGTGCAGACGGGCGATCGGGCCGCGCAGCAGGGCGAAACGGGCGCCGGACAGCTTGGCGGCGGTTTCAAAATCCAGCCAGCCGAACTTCTCGCCCAGGGCCACGTGGTCCTGAACCGGGAAATCGAAGGCAGTCGGGGTGCCCCAACGGCGCACTTCGACGTTGCCGTCTTCGTCTTCGCCGACCGGTACCGATTCGTGCGGCAGGTTGGGGATACCCAGCAGGATCGAGTCGAGTTCGCTCTGGATCGCGTCCAGTTCGACTTTACCGGTGCTCAATTCGCCCGCCATGCGCTCGACGTCCGCCATCAGCGGCGCGATGTCTTCGCCGCGCTGCTTGGCCTGACCGATGGATTTGGAGCGCGCGTTACGTTCAGCCTGCAGTGCTTCGGTGCGGGTCTGGACGGTCTTGCGCTGTTCTTCCAGCGCTTCGATGCGCGCAACATCCAGGGTATAGCCACGGGATGCCAGGCGGTCCGCTACGTCCTGAAGGTTGCTACGTAACAGTTTGGAATCGAGCATGTCGGTTTCTCGTTTATCAAAGTTTGGTCAAGGACAGGCCGGCCCAGGTGGCAAGCAGCCCGCCGAATACGCTGAGCGCCGCATAGCCCAGGGCCAGCGGCACTTGCCCGCTTTCCAGCAGGCGCACCGTATCCAGTGAAAAGGATGAAAAAGTCGTCAGCCCCCCGAGGAAGCCAACCATCAACCCGGCACGCACCTCGATGGGCACCTCCGGGCGTATCAAAAACAGACCGTATAGAACGCCGATCAGCAAACAGCCCACGATATTAACGGCCAGCGTCGCGGTATAGAAGTGCCGCGGCCAATTCGCGTTGATCCAGTTGCCGGTGGCGAAGCGCAACAGAGTGCCGGCCATCCCGCCGACGGAAACCGCAACGATCAAGGGAAGCACTATTTTCTCCGCTGCCTTGGGCTTAAACGGTCGAGTTTTGCCAGGTGATTGAGTTTTTCGCCGATCTTCAACTCCAGGCCACGGGGCACGGGCTGATAGAACGGGATCGGGTCGAGTTCTTCCGGGAAATAGTCTTCGCCAGCGGCATAGGCGTCCGGCTCATCGTGGGCATAACGGTATTCATCGCCGTAGCCCAGCTGCTTCATAAGCTTGGTCGGCGCGTTGCGCAGGTGCAGCGGCACTTCCAGCGAGCCGTGCTCGGCGGCGGCGCGCAATGCAGTCTTGAAGCCCATGTACACCGCGTTGCTTTTCGGCGCGCAGGCCAGATAGGTGATGGCCTGGGCCACCGCCAGCTCGCCTTCGGGGCTGCCGAGGCGCTCCTGCACTTCCCAGGCCGCCAGGCACAGGCTCAGGGCACGGGGGTCGGCATTGCCGATGTCTTCGCTGGCCATGCGCACCACGCGCCGGGCCAGGTACAGCGGATCACAACCGCCGTCGATCATCCGTGCGAACCAATACAAGGCGCCATCGGGGTTGGAGCCGCGCACCGATTTATGCAGCGCGGAAATCTGGTCGTAGAACGCTTCGCCGCCCTTGTCGAACCGCCGACGGGTGTCACCAAGCAGGCTTTGCAGGAGCTCGGTGCCGATCTCGCTGTTGTCCTCCGCCAGGTCCGAGGCGTTTTCCAGCAGGTTGAGCAGGCGCCGACCATCGCCATCGGCGGCCGACAGCAGCATCTGGAAGCCCTCGTCGCTGAGGGTCAGGTTGCGCTTGCCCAGGCCACGCTCTTCGGTCAGCGCGCGGTGCACCAGTTTGCGCAGGGCCGCTTCGTCGAGGCTTTTGAGCACATAAACCCGCGCCCGGGAGAGCAAGGCGTTATTGAGTTCGAACGAGGGGTTTTCCGTGGTCGCGCCGATGAAAATCAGCGTGCCGTCTTCGACATAGGGCAGGAACGCATCCTGTTGGGACTTGTTGAAGCGATGCACTTCGTCGACGAACAGGATGGTGCGGCGGCCGTACTGCGCGGCCTGCTGCTTGGCGATTTCCACCGCCTGACGGATCTCCTTGACCCCGGCCAGCACCGCCGAGACCGTTTCGAAGTGCGCATCCGAGACTTCCGCGAGCAATCGCGCCAGGGTGGTTTTGCCCACGCCCGGCGGCCCCCAGAAAATCATCGAATGCAGGGCACCCTGCTCCAGGGCTTCGCGCAAGGGCTTGCCGCGAGCGAGCACGTGCTCCTGACCGACGTACTCGTCCAGATTGGCCGCACGCAGGCGGGCGGCCAAGGGCTGGGCGATGGGGGTGCTGCGAAACAGATCCATGACTACCTGTGAAACCTCACTGGGCTTATATGCCACACCGTCCAGAGATTGGACAAAGATCCCTGTGGGAGCGGGCTTGCTCGCGAAGAGGCCGTGTCAGTCGACATTTTGATTGAATGACACACCGCCTTCGCGAGCAAGCCCGCTCCCACAGGTTCGGCGTATTACTCTTGAATCACATCGGCACCCTTGGGGATGTCGAACTTGAACTTGGACGCCGGGATCGGCTCGTTGGCCTTCACCCCGGTGAACAGGATATTGGTGCGCTGGCCGACGCTGTCGATCAGTTGCATGTCATTGACCAGACCATTGCGGAACGACAGGCGCAGGCTGTCGAACAGGGTGTCCTTGGTTTTCGGCTTGAGGGTGAAGTCGATCACGCCGCCGGCTTCCTTGGCGCTGATGTCGAAGCTCTGGCTGATCTTGGACACGTCACCGGACAACAGCAACGCCGGGGTCTGGGTCAGGCGCTGGTCGAGTTTCTTGATGGTGGCCTGTTCCAGGTCCGGGTCCCACAGGGTGACTTTCTTGCCATCGGAGATCATGGTCTGTTCGGCCGGCGCATCGGTGTGCCAGTAGAACAGGCCCGGACGCTGCAGCGACATCTCACCGGCGGTTTCCTGCAACTGGGTGCCGGTACCATCAAGGGTCAGTTGCGAGAAACGTGCAGTCAGGGTCTGGGATTTTTCCAGCAGTTGGGTCAGGCGTGCCACGTCCTTGTCATCGGCGTTAGCCTGGAGCGTGGTCAAGGCCAGTACCGGCAGCAACAGCATGCGGATCAGACGCATGGGAGTCCTCATAACATTCGTGGGAGTGCGGGCGGCGCCAATGGGCGCTCCCCTTTCATACTCGGGTCAGTCGCGCACCGGGCCCGGGGCCAGGACTTCACGCGAACCGTTGGTGTTCATGGACGTCACGACCCCGGCCATCTCCATGGCTTCGATCATGCGCGCGGCGCGGTTGTAGCCGATCTTCAGCTTGCGCTGAACCGCGGAAATGGAGGCGCGACGGCTTTCCAACACGAACTGCACCGCTTCGTCGTACAGCGCATCGGCCTCGGGATCGTCACCGTCGCCGCCACCGCTGCTGCCTTCAAAGCCGCTGCCCGCCTCTTCGACGCCATTGAGGATGTCGTCGTTGTATTCCGGCGCGCCCCGCAGTTTCCAGGCTTCCACCACGCGGTGAACCTCTTCGTCGGACACGAAAGCACCGTGAACACGAATCGGCAGGCTGGTACCCGGCGGCATGTAGAGCATGTCACCGTGGCCGAGCAGTTGTTCGGCACCGCCCTGGTCGATGATGGTCCGGGAGTCGATTTTGCTCGATACCTGGAACGCCATGCGGGTCGGGATGTTGGCCTTGATCAGGCCGGTGATCACATCCACCGACGGACGCTGGGTCGCAAGGATCAAGTGAATACCGGCCGCACGCGCCTTTTGTGCGATACGGGCAATCAGTTCTTCAACCTTCTTGCCGACGATCATCATCATGTCGGCGAATTCGTCGACCACTACTACGATGGTCGGCAGCTTTTGTAGCAGCGGCGCTTCGTCGTGGATGCTTTCGCGCTTGTACAGCGGATCGCTCAACGGCTCACCGGCGTCCTGGGCTTCCTTGACCTTGGCGTTGAAGCCCGACAGGTTTCGCACACCCATCTTGGCCATCAGCTTGTAGCGCCGCTCCATCTCGGCAACGCTCCAGCGCAGGGCGTTGGCGGCGTCCTTCATGTCGGTGACCACCGGGCACAGCAGGTGCGGAATGCCTTCGTAGATCGACAGTTCGAGCATTTTCGGGTCGATCATGATCAGCTTGGCGTCTTCCGGGCCAGACTTGAACAGGATCGACAGGATCATCGCGTTCACACCCACCGACTTACCGGAACCGGTGGTACCGGCCACCAGCAAGTGCGGCATTTTCGCCAGGTCGGTGATGACCGGCTTGCCGCCGATGTCGTGACCCAGGGCCAGGGTGACCGGCGACTTGAAGTTGTCGTACTCGGGGGTCGACAACACCTCGGAGAAACGCACGATCTGCCGATCCTCGTTGGGAATCTCGATACCGACCGTGGTCTTGCCCGGAATCACTTCCACCACGCGCACGCTGGTCACGGCCAGGGAACGCGCGAGGTCTTTGGCCAGGTTGGAAATACGGCTGACCTTGACCCCGGCGGCCGGCTGGATCTCGTAACGGGTAATCACCGGGCCCGGGTGAATCGAATCCACCGTGACTTCAACGCCGAATTCCTTGAGCTTGATTTCCAGCAAGTGGCCAACCGCAGCCAGGGATTCAGGCGAGTAATTGAGCTGTTTCTTTTCCGCCGGATCGAGAATCGAGATCGGCGGCAAAGTGCCTTCCACGGCGCTGTCGACGAACAGCGGCGCCTGTTTCTCTTTCTCCACACGCTTGCTCGGTGCGACGGGCTTTGGCGGCGCGGGTGCAATCACCGGCGGCACCTGCTTCTCACGCTCGGACATGTGCTTGCTCAGGGCTTGCTCACGTTCGATCAGACGTTCCTTGACCTTGGCCTGCTCGCGCTTGTCGGTGACGCTCGGCGCGACCACTTCATCCATACGGTCATCGACTTCACGCAACTGGGCAACCAGCTGTTTGCGCTCGGTACGGGCCGCCCACCAGCGATTGGCGGCGTTCTGGAACAGTTCGAACAGGTCGAGGGTGATCTTGCCGGTGATATCCATCACCTTGAACCACGACAGGTCGGTAAACACAGTCAGGCCGAACAGGAACAACGCAATGAACAATAGCGTGCTGCCCTGGATATTCAAGGCATTCCTGGCCAGGTCGCCAAGGCTTTCGCCCAGCGCACCGCCCGCACCGGCCGGCAGACCGGTCGCGGCATGGAAATGGATATGGGCCAGAGCGGCGCCCGACAGCACCAGGAACACCAGGCCGATCAGGCGCCAGGAGAACAGCCAACCGCTCCACTGCCACGGTTCGTGACGCTGGCGGAAGATCTGGTATGCCTTGACGGCCAGCAGCAACGGGAAGATGTAGGCGAAGTAACCCAGCACCATGAACAGGATATCGGCGCTGTAGGAGCCCGCTGGCCCGCCGAAGTTCTGCACGTCGTCGATCTTGCTGTTATGACTCCAGCCCGGATCATCCTTGCCATAGGTCAACAAGGCCATCATCAGGAACAGGCACAAGGCACCGATGGCGATCAGCGCACCTTCCTTGAGTCGGTAGTGCAAGTGCTGGCGCCAGAGCGGTACGACGGCTGGTTTAGGTGCTGCGGTGGATTTCTTCAAAACGCTTCTTTTCCTGCGCCTATGGCGCGTCCATCTGATGAATGTCTATAAAAACTGCGAAAAAACCGCCCAATCCAGGCAGGTAAAAAAGTTAACACGCGTTACCGGGACTACTTTTAACACTGCGCCCCGGTTTTTATAAACATGGCGCGCACTGAATATATGTAACACGCAGGGCATTGTACGGGTTTGTACGCACGACGCCATGCTTGAGACCCTTGGGTGTAGCATAGTCAACAGCACATGACATGCTGTTCAATTTGAGCATGCATTCTCTTTGGTGACAAAGGCTTATGAGGTGTTTTTATGAGCGAAGCGAAGCATTCACGCCTGATTATCCTGGGCTCCGGCCCTGCGGGTTACAGCGCGGCCGTTTATGCCGCCCGCGCCAACCTCAAGCCCGTTGTCATTACCGGCATACAGGCAGGTGGCCAGCTCACCACCACCGTCGAAGTGGATAACTGGCCAGGCGACGTTGAAGGCCTGACCGGACCAGTGCTGATGGATCGCATGCAAAAACACGCCGAGCGCTTTGCCACCGAGATCGTTTACGACCACATCCACACCGCCAAGTTGCAACAACGGCCGTTCGAATTGATCGGCGATGGCGGCACCTACACCTGCGACGCCTTGATCATTGCCACCGGCGCCTCCGCGCAATACCTGGGCCTGCCGTCGGAAGAAGCGTTTGCCGGCAAAGGGGTGTCAGCGTGCGCGACCTGTGATGGATTTTTCTATCGAAATCAAGTGGTTGCGGTGGTAGGCGGCGGCAACACGGCGGTCGAGGAAGCCTTGTACCTGTCGAACATCGCCAAGGAAGTGCACCTGGTGCATCGGCGCGACAAGCTGCGCTCGGAGAAGATCCTCCAGGACAAACTCTTCGAAAAAGCCGCCAATGGCAATATCCGCCTGCACTGGAACCAGAACCTGGACGAAGTGCTCGGCGATGCCCGCGGCGTGACCGGCGCCCGCCTGCGGGACAGCCAAACGGGTGAAACCAAGGAACTGCCGCTGGCCGGGGTGTTTATCGCCATCGGCCATAAACCCAATACCGACCTGTTTACGGGCCAACTGGAAATGCGCGACGGGTATCTGCTGGTCAAGGGTGGCAGCGAAGGCGATGCCACCGCTACGGCGATTGCCGGTGTGTTTGCCGCCGGTGACGTGGCCGACCACGTTTACCGCCAGGCCGTTACGTCTGCCGGGGCCGGTTGCATGGCGGCACTGGACGCCGAAAAATACCTCGACGACATTCCAACCGTTTGAAGGCAAACTTTATGGCGGGCCAAAACCCACCACTGCCCTCCCCTTCTGTAAGTCCGGATGCCATGCTGACCTGGTTACAACGCAACACCTTGCATTTCCCACCGCTGGAAAAGGCCATGCGCGACCCCAACGGGCTGCTGGCTGCCGGTGGCGATCTGTCCGCCGATCGGCTGATCTCGGCTTATCGCCACGGCTGCTTCCCATGGTTTTCCGAAGGCCAGCCGATCCTCTGGTGGTCACCGGACCCGCGCACGGTTCTGTTTCCCGACGAATTGCACGTCTCGCGCAGCCTGAACAAGCTGCTGCGCCAGCAACGCTACCAAGTGACCTTCGATCAGGACTTCGCCGCCGTCATCCGTGCCTGTGCCGCACCCCGGGATTATGCTGACGGCACCTGGATCACCGAGGCCATGCAGGACGCCTACATCGAACTGCACAGGCGCGGACACGCGCACTCGGTGGAAGTGTGGGACGGGGATGAACTGGTTGGCGGGCTGTATGGCCTGGCAATGGGCCAGTTGTTTTTCGGCGAGTCCATGTTCAGCCTCGCTGACAACGCCTCGAAATTCGGTTTTGCCACACTGGTTCGGCATCTGAAAGACTCGGGTTTTGTATTGATCGATTGCCAGATGCCCACCGATCACTTGCACAGCCTGGGCGCCCGAGCCATTCCCCGCCGTGAATTTGCCGGCTATCTGGCCAGGCACCTGGACCAACCCAACACCGCCACCTGGGTTTGCTGAGCGACATTTGCGCGCGTGGCTTACACTTATTCAAAAGCATTATCCCGAGGGTTGATCATGACCGAGTTGGCGCGTTTGAAGTTCTATGCCACTCAGCCGCACTCTTGCAGTTATCTGCCCGATGAGCAGGCCACAACCCTGTTCCTCGACCCTAGCCAGCCCATGGATGTGCATGTCTATGCAGACCTGTCGGAGATGGGGTTTCGTCGCAGTGGCGATCATCTCTACCGGCCGCATTGCCAGAATTGCAATGCGTGCGTTCCGGCACGCATTCCCGTGGGGCAGTTCACGCCCAACCGGCAACAGAAACGCATCTTCAAGCGCAATGTGGATTTGCAGGTGCGTCCGGCCAAGCCCGGCTTCAACGAAGAGTACTTCGACCTTTACCAGCGCTATATCGAACAGCGTCACGCCGATGGCGATATGTACCCGCCGAGTCGCGACCAGTTTTCGACATTTCTGGTACGAGACCTGCCGTTTTCCCGATTTTACGAGTTCCGCCTGAACGGCCGGCTGCTGGCCGTCGCCGTCACCGATTTACTGCCGAACGGTCTTTCGGCGGTCTACACCTTCTACGAACCGGCCGAAGAGCGCCGCAGCCTTGGGCGCTATGCAATCCTCTGGCAAATCGCCGAGGCAAGACGGCTGGGGCTGGATGCGGTCTACCTCGGCTACTGGATCAAAAACTGCAAAAAAATGAACTACAAGACTCAATATCGCCCTATTGAGTTGCTGATTAATCAGCGCTGGGTGGTTCTAAACTAGAGCCGGCCCTAAACCCCTTGGCTTAAACCCCACTTTTCGGGCACAATGCACGCCGCTTTTGCCTGGCGCAGTTGCACCGGGCCATTCATTGGACACCGAGGGCTTTACTGCATGTCGAAAGAAGACAGCTTCGAAATGGAAGGCACTGTCGTCGACACCCTGCCCAACACCATGTTTCGTGTGGAGTTGGAAAATGGGCACGTCGTAACCGCGCACATCTCCGGCAAGATGCGCAAGAACTACATTCGTATTCTTACCGGCGACAAAGTGCGCGTAGAGCTGACTCCCTATGACTTGAGCAAAGGGCGCATCACTTACCGCGCTCGCTAATCAAGTCAATACAAGACGCCCGGCTTATGCCGGGCGTTTTTGTTTGCCTGCGATTTAGCTGCCGCACTCGGACAATGTGGGAGCGGGCTTGCTCGCGAATGCGATCTGTCTGACACAGGGATGCTGGATATGCCGACGCTTTCGCGAGCAAGCCCGCTCCCACACTGGATTTGTGTATGACCTGCAGACAACAAAAAGGCGCCAACCGGCGCCTTTTTGTTTTGCTTCTGAACGTCAGGCCATCTCGGCCGTGGTCTCGAACTCGAAGGTCAGCTCGCCGTCCTTGATGTCGATGTGTACCACACCGCCATGCTCGGCCAGTTCGCCAAAGAGAATCTCCTCCGCCAGCGGACGCTTGATCTTGTCCTGGATCAGGCGAGCCATTGGGCGAGCACCCATCGCCGCGTCGTAGCCACCTTCGGCCAGCCAGTTGCGGGCTGCATCGGTGACTTCCAGCAACACACGCTTGTCTTCCAGCTGCGCCTGAAGCTCGGTAAGGAACTTGTCCACCACGCTCTTGATGACCTCATGGCTGAGGCGACCAAACTGGATGATGGTGTCCAGACGGTTGCGGAATTCCGGCGTGAAGCTCTTCTTGATCACTTCCATCGCATCGGACGAGTGATCCTGATAGGTGAAACCGATCGAAGCACGGGCCGCGGTCTCGGCACCGGCATTGGTCGTCATGATGACGATCACGTTACGGAAATCCGCCTTGCGCCCGTTGTTATCGGTCAACGTACCGTGGTCCATCACCTGCAGCAGCAGGTTGAAGACTTCCGGATGCGCCTTTTCGATCTCATCGAGCAACAGCACGCAGTGTGGCTGCTTGGTGATGGCTTCGGTAAGCAAACCGCCCTGATCGAACCCGACATAACCCGGAGGCGCACCGATCAGACGCGATACGGTGTGGCGCTCCATGTACTCGGACATGTCGAAACGAATCAGCTCGACACCCAAGGCCTTGGCCAACTGACGCGCCGCTTCGGTTTTACCGACACCGGTAGGCCCTGCGAACAGGAACGAACCGACAGGCTTGTCAGGGGACTTGAGGCCGGCACGGGACAGCTTGATCGCGGTTGCCAGCGAGTCGATCGCGGCATCCTGACCGAACACGGTCAACTTCAGGTCACGCTCGAGGTTACGCAGCAGCTCCTTGTCGGAACTGGTGACGTGTTTTGGTGGAATCCGCGCGATTTTCGCGACGATGTCCTCGACTTGCGGCACTTCGATGCGCTTCACACGCTTCTCGACCGGTTGCAGGCGCTGGTAGGCACCCGCTTCGTCGATGACGTCGATGGCCTTGTCCGGCATATGACGGTCATTGATGTAACGCGAGGCCAGTTCGGCAGCCGCGCGCAGGGCTTCATCACTGTATTCGATATTGTGATGGCTTTCGAAACGCCCCTTCAGGCCGCGCAGAATGCCAATGGTGTCTTCCACCGAAGGCTCCGACACATCGACCTTCTGGAAGCGCCGGGCCAAAGCACGGTCCTTCTCGAAGATGCCACGGAATTCCTGGAACGTGGTCGAACCGATGCAACGGATATCACCCGAGGACAGCAGCGGCTTGAGCAGGTTCGATGCATCCATGACGCCACCGGACGCGGCACCCGCACCAATGATGGTGTGGATCTCGTCGATGAACAGGATCGCCTGCGGACGTTTTTTCAGTTCATTGAGCAACGCCTTGAAGCGTTTCTCGAAATCGCCACGGTATTTGGTACCGGCCAGCAAGGCCCCCAGATCGAGGGAGTAAACCACGCTGTTGGCCAGCAGGTCCGGCACCTGGTTGTCGACAATGCGCTTGGCCAGACCTTCGGCAATCGCGGTTTTACCCACGCCCGCCTCGCCCACCAGCAGCGGATTGTTTTTGCGACGACGCGCCAGGATCTGCGCGACGCGCTCGACTTCCAGCTCACGACCCACCAACGGATCGATACGACCCTGGCGCGCCAGCTCGTTGAGGTTGCTGGCATAAGCATCCAGGGGATTGCCAGAGGAAGAAGACTCACCGCCCTCATCGTCCTGCATATCTTGTTCACCTTCAGAGTGATCGCCATGCCCCGGCACCTTGGAAATGCCATGGGCGATGTAGTTGACGACATCTATGCGGGCAACGCTCTGCTGTTTCAGCAGGAACACCGCCTGACTCTCTTGCTCACTGAAGATCGCGACCAGCACGTTAGCACCAGTCACTTCGCGTTTGCCCGAGCTCTGTACGTGAAACACAGCACGTTGCAGTACACGCTGGAAGCCCAGGGTTGGCTGGGTTTCGCGATCCTCGTCATGCACGGGGATCAATGGCGTGGTGGAGTCAATGAACTCCTGCAGGTCATGCTTGAGTTTGTCGAGGTTTGCGCCGCACGCACGCAAAACGGTGGCGGCAGCCTCATTGTCCAATAGGGCCAGCAAGAGGTGTTCGACGGTCATGAACTCATGACGCTTCGAACGGGCTTCCTTGAAGGCAAGATTGAGGGTGACTTCGAGCTCGCGGTTTAACATAGCTTCACCTCATACCCAAGTGGTCGGCGATTAACCGTCCTTCTCGATTTCACAGAGTAGCGGATGCTGGCTTTCCCTGGCGTACTGGTTGACCTGCATGGCCTTGGTCTCGGCGATGTCACGGGTAAACACTCCACATACTGCCCGCCCTTCTGTGTGGACGGCCAGCATGACCTTGGTCGCCAGCTCGCGATTCAGGTTAAAAAACACCTCGAGCACTTCGACGACGAAATCCATCGGTGTGTAGTCATCATTGAACAAAACCACCTTGTACATCGGCGGCGCCTGTAGTGCAGGCTTTGCCTCCTGAACAGCAATGCCCGCGGAATCGTCGTCGTGTAAATCAGGGCGATCCTGATTGAATGTTAGTCGAATCTGGCTGATTGCATGCATGGAAAGAAAGGTTCGTCAGTTGTTCAAATACAGTGGTGGGGGCGGCTATCAGCGATTTCAACTCCGACTGCCGGGTCAGCTTGACTATCGGCAAAACGGTGTTACAACCAATAGAGCCCACAGTGGGTAAAAAAGGTCCGCGGAGTCAATCTTATTTACAGATTCGACTGCGGATGTACGGAATGATACTCCAGTGATGGAGTCTGTTGCAGAGGGAGTTGGGTATGTCAGGCGGCAAGGTCAGCGGCAAGGTCAAATGGTTCAACAACGCCAAGGGTTACGGTTTCATCATCGAGGACGGCAAGACAGAAGATCTGTTTGCCCACTACTCCGCCATCCAGATGGAAGGTTATAAAACCCTGAAAGCCGGGCAAGCTGTCGTATTCGACATCATCCAGGGCCCCAAAGGCCTGCACGCGATCAACATCGGCAATCCGGTGGATGCTTCGAAAGCGACGACATCCGCCCCGCAACAGACCGTTACGGTGTAAGACCACACCGTCATCCCGCCATAAAAAAACCGCCTGACTCAAATTCTTGAATCAGGCGGTTTTTGTGTGCCTGCGTTTTCTTACATGTGCGAGATCAGCGCATCACCGAAGCCGGAAGACGAAACCAGCTTGGCCCCTTCCATCAGACGCTCGAAGTCATAGGTTACGGTCTTGGCGGAAATCGCGCCGTTGGTGCCCTTGATGATCAGGTCGGCTGCTTCGGTCCAGCCCATGTGGCGCAGCATCATTTCAGCGGACAGGATCAGCGAACCGGGGTTGACCTGATCCTTGCCGGCGTACTTCGGTGCAGTACCGTGGGTGGCTTCGAACATAGCCACGGTGTCGGACAGGTTGGCACCCGGCGCGATACCGATACCGCCCACTTCCGCCGCCAGGGCGTCGGAGAGGTAGTCGCCGTTCAGGTTCAGGGTTGCGATTACATCGTACTCGGCCGGGCGCAGCAGGATCTGCTGGAGCATGGCGTCGGCGATGGCATCCTTGACGATGACATTTTTGCCGGTTTTCGGGTTCTTGAACTGCATCCACGGACCGCCGTCGAGCAGGGTCGCGCCGAACTCTTCAGCCGCCACTTCGTAGGCCCATTCCTTAAAGGCACCTTCGGTGAACTTCATGATGTTGCCTTTGTGCACGATGGTCAGCGAATCGCGATCGTTGTCGACCACGTATTGCAGGGCCTTGCGTGCCAGACGCTTGGTGCCTTGCAGGGACACCGGCTTGACGCCGATACCGCAGTTTTCGTCGAAACGGATCTTGGTAACGCCCATTTCTTCTTTAAGGAACTTGATGACCTTGGTGGCTTCCGGCGTGCCGGCCTTCCACTCGATGCCAGCGTAGATGTCTTCGGAGTTCTCGCGGAAGATGGTCATGTCGACATCGCCTGGCTTCTTGACCGGGCTAGGCACGCCTTCGAACCAGCGCACCGGGCGCAGGCAGACGTACAGGTCGAGTTGCTGACGCAGGGCCACGTTCAGGGAACGGATGCCGCCACCGACCGGGGTGGTCAGCGGGCCCTTGATGGAAACCACGTAGTCCTTGACCGCGTCCAGGGTTTCCTGAGGCAGCCAGGTGTCCTGATCGTAAACCTGAGTCGCTTTCTCCCCGGCGTACACTTCCATCCAGGAAATCTTGCGCTCGCCACCGTAAGCCTTCTTAACAGCAGCATCGACAACCTTGATCATGACCGGGCTGATGTCGACACCAATGCCGTCGCCTTCGATGAAGGGGATGATCGGGTTATTAGGAACATTGAGAGAATGGTCTGCATTGACGGTGATTTTGTCGCCGACGGCTGGAACCTGAATCTTCTTGTAACCCATGCTGAACTCCATTGATTGGATTGAACATCTGGCTTGGTTCGAGCGTAACCCAGTTGAATCGGCGCGCAAACCCTATGTTCCATCCATCTGCCGCAAAGCCTTGCAACTCGTGCGCTACAAGCCTGAAAGCAAAGGGAAAAGCGCCAAAACCAAGCACGACGAATGACTCTACGCTCGACTTGCCCCTGCGACCTTTAGACCAATGGACGACATTCGTTGTGTATGAACCATCGGCAGATTGCCAGCTACCTATGTATAATGCCGCCGCTGACCACAGGGTCACGACGGTTGAAGCGCTCTACGACGAGACTTTCCGCCTGGCAGGCCGGCCTGTTATCGCAGTCCGGCCACTTGACGCCCTACTGATGCACCCAACATCACAGCAACGAAACCTCGATATTCGGCTCATGGATGACTTTGAACGAACGCGCTTACCCGGCGCCCTCGAGTTTCTGCGCACGCTTTAGCAAAGAAGAGAGAGTTAATCCGAATATGCCCACCCGCTCGAAGATCATCTATACCTTCACCGACGAAGCTCCTGCCCTCGCCACCTATTCACTGTTGCCTATCGTAGAGGCGTTCACCGCCTCGGCTGATATCGCCGTTGAAACCCGCGATATCTCTCTTGCAGGGCGCATCCTGGCCAGCTTCCCCGAGCAACTGGGTGACAAAGCCGTAGCCGACCACCTCGCCGAACTGGGCGCCCTGGCCGTTACGCCTGAAGCCAACATCATCAAATTGCCGAACATCAGCGCCTCGGTTCCGCAACTGCAAACCGCGATCAAAGAGCTGCAAGCTCAAGGCTTCGCACTGCCGGACTACCCTGAGACCGTCACCAGCGACGCCGACAAAGAAGCCAAGGCCCGCTACGACAAGATCAAGGGCAGCGCCGTGAACCCGGTTCTGCGTGAAGGCAACTCCGACCGCCGCGCGCCGTTGTCGGTCAAGAACTACGCACGCAAGCACCCGCACAAAATGGGCGCCTGGGCCAAGGACTCCAAGTCCCACATCGCGCACATGAGCACCGGCGATTTCTACGGCAGCGAAAAAGCCGCCCTGATCGACGCCGCTGACGCCGTGAAAATCGAACTGATCGCTCAAGACGGCACCGCCACCGTCCTGAAAGAAAAAACCAGCGTACAAGCCGGTGAGATCCTCGATTGCGCGGTATTGAGCAAAAACGCCCTGCGCAGCTTCATCGCGGCCGAAATCGAAGACGCCAAGGCACAAGGCGTGCTGCTGTCGGTTCACTTGAAAGCCACCATGATGAAGGTCTCCGACCCGATCATGTTCGGCCAGATCGTTGCCGAGTTCTATAAAGACGCGCTGGCCAAGCACGCTGACGTGCTGGCACAGATCGGCTTCAACCTGAACAACGGCATCGGCGACCTGTACGCTCGCATCAAGGCATTGCCTGCCGAGCAGCAAGCGGCCATCGAAGCTGACATCCAGGCGGTCTACGCCGTTCGCCCTTCCCTGGCGATGGTCAACTCCGACAAAGGCATCACCAACCTGCACGTGCCGAGCGACGTCATCGTCGACGCCTCGATGCCGGCGATGATCCGTGACTCCGGCAAGATGTGGGGCACCGACGGCCAGCTGCACGACACCAAGGCCGTGATCCCGGATCGCTGCTACGCCACCATCTACCAGGCTGTGATCGAAGATTGCAAAGCCAACGGTGCGTTCGATCCGACCACCATGGGCAGCGTGCCAAACGTTGGCCTGATGGCGAAGAAAGCCGAAGAGTACGGCTCCCACGACAAGACCTTCCAGATCAAGGCTGACGGCGTTGTTCGCGTCACCGACAGCAAGGGCAACCTGCTGATGGAACAGGCTGTTGAAGCCGGCGACATCTTCCGCATGTGCCAGGCCAAAGACGCGCCGATCCAGGACTGGGTCAAACTGGCCGTCAACCGTGCTCGCGCAAGCGCTACTCCAGCGATTTTCTGGCTGGACCCGATGCGCGCCCACGACGGCGTAGTGATCGAGAAAGTTCAGGCTTACCTGAAGGATCACGACACTGCCGGCCTGGACATCCAGATCATGGCACCGGTCGACGCGATGAAGTACACCCTGCAGCGCACCCGCTCTGGCCTCGACACCATTTCGGTGACCGGCAACGTACTGCGCGACTACCTGACCGACCTGTTCCCGATCATGGAACTGGGCACCAGCGCCAAGATGCTGTCGATCGTGCCGCTGATGAACGGCGGTGGCCTGTTCGAAACCGGCGCCGGCGGTTCGGCTCCGAAGCACGTTCAGCAGCTGCTGGAAGAAAACTTCCTGCGCTGGGATTCGCTGGGTGAATTCCTGGCCCTGGCCGCGTCCCTGGAACACCTGGGCGTGACCTACGACAACCCTAAGGCACTTGTTCTGGCCAAGACCCTGGACCAGGCCACCGGCCAGTTCCTGGACAACAACAAGTCGCCATCGCGCAAAGTCGGCAACATCGACAACCGCGGCAGCCACTTCTACCTGGCGCTGTACTGGGCTCAAGCCCTGGCTGCCCAGACCGAAGACACTGCACTGCAAGCGCAGTTCGCGACCCTGGCCAAGACCCTGACCGAGAACGAGGCGACCATCGTTGCCGAGCTCAATGCCGTTCAGGGCAAGCCAGTGGACATCGGCGGTTACTACCACGCCGACGCCGAGCTGATCAGCAAGGCCATGCGCCCGAGCGCAACCTTCAACGCGGCTGTCGCTGCGCTGGTTTAAGGTTGTAAGGGAACATCACAAACCCCGGCCCTGTGCCGGGGTTTGTGTTTCCAACATACAAAACCCTGTAGGAGCGAGGCTTGCCCGCGAAGGAGACAGCGCGGTCTTTGATAGACATCGCGGTGATGCCTTCGCGGGCAAGTCTCGCTCCTACAGGACGACCGGAGGATATTTCATGACCTGGCTACCCCACATCACCGTCGCCACCATCGTCGAAGACAACGGCCGCTTCCTGATGGTCGAAGAACTCAAGAGCGGACGCACGGTACTCAACCAACCCGCCGGTCATCTGGACCCGAATGAAACCCTGACCGAAGCCGCCGTGCGCGAAACCCTCGAGGAAACCGGCTGGGACGTCGAACCGACCGGCGTACTGGGCATTTACCTCTACACCGCCCCGAGCAACGGCGTGACCTACCAGAGGGTCTGCTTCATCGCCAAACCACTGAAACACCACGCGGATTATCAACTTGACGAAGGCATCGTCGGCGCCAAGTGGTTGACCCGCGACGAATTAATCGAGCAGCGCGACAACTGGCGCAGCGAGCTGATCATCCGCTGTATCGATGATTATCTGGAAGGCATTCACTTCGGCCTCGAATTGATCCGTCCTTCTCTTTAGCCTTGCGGGCCCGAGCCTGCTAGAATCGCGTCCTTTTTCAAGACACTCATTGAATCCCTATGCGTGATCCAGCCCCTTCTGACACACAAAAGAAGCGCGTCATTGTCGGCATGTCCGGCGGCGTGGACTCTTCCGTTTCCGCCCTCCTGCTGATTGAGCAGGGCTATGAGGTGGAAGGCCTGTTCATGAAGAACTGGGAAGAAGACGATGGAACGGAATACTGCACCGCCATGGATGACCTGGCGGATGCTCAAGCCGTGTGCGACAAGATTGGCATCAAGCTGCACACAGCCAACTTCGCCGCCGAGTACTGGGACAACGTATTCGAGCATTTCCTCGCCGAATACAAGGCCGGACGCACGCCGAACCCGGACATCCTGTGCAACCGCGAAATCAAGTTCAAGGCGTTCCTCGACTACGCCATGATGCTTGGCGCCGACCTGATCGCCACCGGCCACTACGTGCGTCGCCGCGACATCGATGGCCGCACCGAACTGCTCAAGGGCCTGGACCCGAACAAGGACCAGAGTTACTTCCTGCACGCCGTCGGCGGCGAACAGATCGCCAAGACCCTGTTCCCGGTCGGCGAGCTGGAAAAACCGCAAGTGCGCGCCATTGCCGAGAAATACGAACTGGCGACCGCGAAGAAGAAGGATTCCACCGGGATCTGCTTTATCGGCGAGCGCCGCTTCAGCGACTTCCTCAAGCAATACCTGCCAGCGCAACCGGGCGAGATCAAGACCACCGAAGGTGAAATCATCGGCCGCCACCACGGCCTGATGTACCACACCATCGGCCAGCGTCAGGGCCTGGGCATTGGCGGGCTGAAAGATGCCAGTGACGAGCCGTGGTACGTGCTGATCAAGGACCTGGAACACAACGAGCTGATCGTCGGCCAGGGCAATGATCACCCGTGGCTGTTCTCCCGCGCCCTGCTCGCTTCCGATATCTACTGGGTCAACCCGATCGACCTGAGCCAGCCACGCAAGCTGACCGCCAAGGTTCGTTATCGCCAGAGCGACCAGCCGTGCACCCTGGAAAAAACCGCCACCGGTTATCGCGCGACCTTCGATGATCCGCAACGCGCGGTCACTCCGGGCCAGTCCGTGGTGTTCTACGACGGTGAAATCTGCCTCGGCGGCGGCGTGATTGAAGTAGCCGAGCCGTGGACGAGCAAGGGCCATGCGCTATGAACCCGATTCAGGAGCAACTGACGGCACTGGGCGGCGTGTTTCTCGCCGCGGTGCTGGTGGACAGGATCGCCAAGACCGGCCAGACCAACGAAGCCGGCCTGACCTGCATGCTCGGCAGCCTGCTGATCCGCGACCCCAAGGACACCCTTGAAGTCTATGGCGGCGACGACATCAACCTGCGTGAAGGCTATCGCGCGTTGATCGGCGCCCTCGAGCGCGACCCAAACGCCCTGCAGCGCGAACCGCTGCGCTATGCCCTGGCCATGCTCGGCCTTGAGCGTCAGCTAGCCAAGCGCAACGACATGCTCGACGTGATCGGCAAGCGCCTGCCGCAGATTCAGTCCCAGGTCGAACACTTCGGCCCGGCCCACGAAAACGTGATCGCCGCCTGCGGCGCGCTGTATCAGGACACCCTGAGCACCCTGCGCCAACGCATCCAGGTACACGGTGACATGCGCAACCTGCAACAACCGAGCAACGCTTCGAAAATCCGCGCCCTGCTGCTGGCCGGCATTCGTTCGGCGCGCCTTTGGCGGCAATTGGGCGGTCATCGCTGGCAGCTGGTGATCAGCCGCCGCAAATTGCTCAAAGAGCTTTACCCCTTGATGCGTAACGAATAACCCGCATCAACAGAACAGAACTCAGCAATACGCGTAATACGCCGGTCAGTTGGCGACGGACCGGCGGATTTTTTCATGTATGATACGCGCCCCATTTCGTTGCCCGACTGTCCGAGAACACCCCATGCAGCTTTCTTCGCTCACTGCGGTTTCCCCTGTTGACGGCCGCTACGCCGGCAAAACCCAGGCCCTGCGCCCAATTTTCAGCGAGTACGGCCTGATCCGTGCCCGCGTTCTGGTTGAAGTGCGCTGGCTCCAGCGCCTGGCCGCTCACCCTGCCATCAGTGAAGTGCCGGCGTTCTCCGCCGAAGCCAACGCTGTGCTCAACACCCTGGCGGAAAACTTTTCTCTGGAGCACGCCGAGCGCGTCAAAGAGATCGAGCGCACCACCAACCACGACGTCAAAGCCATCGAATACCTGCTCAAAGAGCAAGCGGCCAAGCTGCCGGAACTGGCCAAGGTCAGCGAGTTCATCCACTTTGCCTGCACCAGCGAGGACATCAACAACCTGTCCCACGCCCTGATGCTGCGCGAAGGCCGTGATGACGTGATGCTGCCGCTGATGCGCCAGACCGCCAACGCCATCCGTGAACTGGCGATCCGTTTCGCCGACGTGCCGATGCTGTCGCGCACCCACGGTCAGCCGGCCTCGCCGACCACCCTGGGCAAAGAACTGGCGAACGTGGTTTACCGTCTGGAGCGCCAGATCGCCCAAGTCGCTGCCGTTCCGCTGCTGGGCAAGATCAACGGCGCTGTCGGCAACTACAACGCTCACCTGTCGGCCTACCCTGAGATCGACTGGGAAGCCAACGCCCGCGCCTTCATCGAAGACGAGCTGGGCCTGGGCTTCAACCCTTACACCACGCAGATTGAACCGCACGACTACATCGCCGAGCTGTTCGACGCGATCGCCCGCTTCAACACCATCCTGATCGACTTCGACCGCGACATCTGGGGCTATATCTCCCTGGGTTATTTCAAACAGCGCACCATTGCTGGCGAAATCGGTTCGTCGACCATGCCGCACAAGGTCAACCCGATCGACTTCGAAAACTCCGAAGGCAACCTGGGTATCGCCAACGCACTGTTCCAGCACCTGGCGAGCAAACTGCCAATCTCCCGCTGGCAGCGCGACCTGACCGACTCCACCGTACTGCGCAACCTCGGTGTCGGCTTCGCCCACAGCGTGATCGCGTACGAAGCCAGCCTCAAGGGCATCAGCAAGCTTGAGCTCAACGAGCAGAAGATTGCCGCTGACCTGAACGCGTGCTGGGAAGTATTGGCCGAGCCGATCCAGACCGTGATGCGTCGCTACAACATCGAAAACCCGTACGAAAAGCTGAAAGAACTGACCCGCGGCAAGGGCATCAGCCCAGAAGCGCTGCAGACTTTCATCGACGGCCTGGACATGCCAGCTGCCGCCAAGGCCGAGCTGAAATTGCTCACCCCGGCCAACTACATCGGCAACGCTGTAGAACAAGCCAAGCGCATCTGATCGACCGCTAGACCCTTTTAAGACGCCCGGCCGCGCCGGGCGTTTTTATTCCCGTCTGAAAAGTGCATTTTTTCAATAGGTTACACATGAATCCTGATATTCCTCTTCAACTTCTGGGCGGCATCACGGCACGGGAATTCCTGCGCGACTACTGGCAGAAAAAGCCGCTGTTGATCCGTCAGGCGATTCCTGATTTCGAAAGCCCGATCGACGCCGACGAACTGGCCGGCCTGGCGCTGGAAGAAGAAGTCGAATCGCGCCTGATCATCGAGAAAGGCGAGCGTCCGTGGGAACTGCGTCGCGGCCCGTTCGCCGAAGATGAATTCAGCAAACTGCCTGAACGTGACTGGACCCTGCTGGTTCAAGCCGTGGATCAGTTCGTCCCGGAAGTCAGCGAACTGCTGGAAAATTTCCGCTTTCTGCCGAGTTGGCGCATTGACGACGTGATGATCAGCTACGCCGCACCGGGTGGCAGCGTTGGTCCGCACTTCGACAACTACGACGTGTTCCTGCTGCAAGGCCACGGCAAGCGCAACTGGAAGATCGGCCAGATGTGCAATACCGAGAGCCCGATGCTGGCCCACGCCGACCTGCGCATCCTCTCCGAATTCGAAGCCACCGATGAATGGGTGCTGGAACCGGGCGACATGCTCTACCTGCCACCGCGCCTGGCCCATTGCGGCGTCGCCGTTGATGAATGCATGACCTACTCGGTCGGCTTCCGTGCACCGAGCGCTGCTGAAGTGCTGACCCACTTCACCGACTTCCTCAGCCAGTTCCTGTCGGACGAAGAACGCTACACCGACGCCGACGCCTTGCCGACTGCCGATCCTCACCAGATCCAGCGCGACGCACTCGACCGCCTGAAAGGCCTGCTGGCCGAGCACATGAGCGACGAGCGCCTGCTGCTGACCTGGTTCGGCCAGTTCATGACCGAGCCACGCTACCCGGAACTGGTGGTGGGCCCGGAAGACGTCGAAGAAGAGGACTTCATGTCTGCCCTGGAGCAAGGCGCGATCCTGATTCGCAACCCTAGCGCACGCCTGGCGTGGTCTGAAGTCGATGACGACCTGCTGCTGTTCGCCAGCGGCCAGAGCCGTTACCTGCCAGGCAAACTGCGTGAGCTGCTGAAGATGATCTGCGCTGCCGACTCGCTCCACGCCGATAACCTTGGCGACTGGCTGAGCGACGAAGACGGTCGCGGCCTGCTGTGCGAACTGGTCAAGCAAGGAAGCCTGGGGTTTGCCGATGAATAAGATTCACGTACGTGTCGCAGACTGGCAGAAGGACAACGCCGAGATCCGGCGCATTCGTGAAACGGTGTTCGTCGCCGAGCAATCCGTTCCGCCAGAATTGGAATGGGACGCCGATGACATTGATGCAGTGCATTTCCTCGCTTACGAAGGCGACTTTCCGATTGGCACCGCCCGCCTGTTGCCCGACGGCCACGTCGGCAGGGTATCGGTACTCAGAGACTGGCGCGGCCTGAAAGTCGGCGATGCACTGATGCAAGCGGTCATCGGTGAAGCCGAAGAGCGCGGACTCAAGCAGCAGATGCTCAGCGCCCAGGTACAAGCCACGGCGTTCTATGAGCGCTTGGGCTTTCACATGGTCAGTGAGGAATTCCTGGAAGCCGGGATTCCGCATGTGGACATGGTTCGGCACTCGGCTTGAGACCCTGTGGCGAGGGAGCTTGCCCCCTCGCCACAAAAGCTGCATGCAAACACCACAAAACGCCCCGCCATCTCCGGATACCGGGGCGTTTTGCTGTCTGCCATTCAACTTGCCTCGCCCCGGGCCGACAAAGTGGCACTATCATCAATTCAAGTTGGCGGAGATAACGGATATGTCCCTACGCACCCTGCTCAGCACCTTGCTGGTGGCCTGCAGCCTTTCGGCCATGGCAGCCACCGAAATCGTGCCCCTGAACTACCGTACCAGCGCCGACCTGCTGCCCGTGGCGCAGGATTTCATCGGCAAGGATGGCCAGGTCAGCGCCTATGGCAATCAACTCATCGTCAACGCCGATCAGCGCAAGATCGACGAACTTAAAGCCCTTCTTTCGCAACTCGACACCGCACCCAAGCGCCTGCTGATCACCGTCGACACCAGCGACAACAACTTCCAGGGTGACCAGGGTTATTCGGTGAACGGCGCCAAGCCAAGCCAGACCCGCATCATCAACTACAGCACCGATAGCCGCGACGGCGGCATTCAGCAAGTGCAGGCCAGCGAAGGCGCACCGGCGCTGATCCAGGTGGGCCAGAGCGTGCCGCTGACCAGCTCGCAGACCGACTCCTACGGCGACCTGCGTAGCCAGACCGAATACCGCAACGTCACCCAGGGCTTCTACGTCACCGCAAACGTCACCGGCGACATCGTCCACCTGTCGATCAGTACCAACCATGACCGCATGAGCCAGGAACGTCCCGATGTAGTGAACGTACAAAGCACCGACACAACCGTCACCGGCCACCTCGGTGAGTGGATCCTGCTGGCCGGGGTCAACGGCCAAACCCAGGCCGACAAACAGGGCCTGACCCGCAGCTACTCGACCCAGAGCCGCAACGACATGACATTGCGGGTGAAAGTCGACACCTTGGACTAAAGCACCAAAAACTGACTGACGAGTCGTATTAGACCAAAGATGTAGTGCCTGAAAAAAAGCACTACAAAACGTTTGACGAGCCAAAAAAGCAAAGGCATGATGGCCTCGCTCCCGCTAATCAGAGGCCCTGGCAAGGGCCTTCGAGGCGATGTTCGCACCTACCCCGCGAACCGCTTCGTGTCTGTACCGCCCACAAGGTGTGTTTGACGAGGTTGTCGACTGGAACGAAGTTGTCCCGAGGGACGGAAGCGTAATAGGTAACCCGGCACCACACTGTTGTTCGCACCAAGGCCCACGACGCCCGAATGCGCCCGCAGTTCGCCTTTACCTGCTCACTTCCCCTCGAGCCGATCGTTCATCCCGTCGCCCTCCCCGCCGAATCCGACTTGACCGCTTAAGCTTCTGGTCAGCGAGCGCAGGAATTTTCCACCGCAGAACAACTTTTCATAAAGACGCGACGAGGTTTATCTCCCATGGCACTGACACGCGAACAGCAAATTGCAGCCCTCGAAAAAGACTGGGCTGAAAACCCGCGCTGGAAAGGCGTGACACGCACTTACTCCGCTGCTGACGTCGTCCGCCTGCGTGGCTCGGTTCAACCTGAGCACACCTTTGCAAAAATGGGCGCCGAGAAGCTGTGGAACCTGGTCACCCAGGGTGCCAAGCCAGCCTTCCGTCCTGAGAAAGATTTCGTCAACTGCATGGGCGCCCTGACCGGCGGCCAGGCTGTACAACAAGTCAAGGCCGGTATCCAGGCGATCTACCTGTCGGGCTGGCAAGTGGCTGCGGACAACAACTCCGCCGAATCGATGTACCCGGACCAGTCGCTGTACCCGGTGGACTCGGTTCCAACCGTGGTCAAGCGCATCAACAACTCGTTCCGTCGTGCCGACCAGATCCAGTGGAAAGCCGGCAAGAACCCGGGCGACGCTGGCTACATCGACTACTTCGCGCCAATCGTGGCTGACGCCGAAGCCGGCTTCGGCGGCGTACTGAACGCCTACGAGCTGATGAAGAGCATGATCGAAGCAGGCGCCGCCGGCGTTCACTTCGAAGACCAGCTGGCTTCCGTGAAGAAATGCGGCCACATGGGCGGCAAGGTACTGGTTCCTACCCAGGAAGCCGTACAGAAGCTGACCGCTGCTCGCCTGGCTGCTGACGTTGCCGGTACTCCGACCATCATCCTGGCCCGTACCGACGCTAACGCCGCTGACCTGCTGACGTCCGACTGCGACCCGTACGACCAGCCATTCGTGACTGGCGAGCGCACCCAGGAAGGCTTCTACAAAGTACGCGCCGGTCTGGACCAGGCCATCGCTCGCGGCCTGGCCTACGCTCCGTACGCCGACCTGATCTGGTGTGAAACCGCCAAGCCGGATCTGGACGAAGCCCGTCGCTTCGCTGAAGCGATCAAGAAGGAATACCCGGACCAACTGCTGTCGTACAACTGCTCGCCTTCCTTCAACTGGAAGAAAAACCTGGACGACGCGACCATCGCCAAGTTCCAGCGCGAACTGTCCGCCATGGGCTACAAGCACCAGTTCATCACCCTGGCCGGCATTCACAACATGTGGCACAGCATGTTCAACCTGGCGCACGACTACGCCCGCAACGACATGACTGCCTACGTGAAGCTGCAAGAGCAGGAATTCGCTGACGCCGCCAAGGGTTACACCTTCGTGGCTCACCAGCAGGAAGTGGGCACCGGCTACTTCGACGACATGACCACCGTGATCCAGGGTGGCTCGTCTTCGGTGACCGCGCTGACCGGCTCGACTGAAGAAGAACAGTTCCACTGATCTGCTTCGACTGAGACATCAGCCGCTGCGGGCCGAATAGAAAGCTAACCGCAGCGCTGCACATCTGACGCCCCGACTGGTTCGGGGCGTTTTTTTGCCTGCGATTCAACAAACACTGCAAAAAAAACCTGTGGGACGGTGGTGCTTGTAGAAAATCATTGATCCAGAGCGGTACGACTGTCAGAAAAATCCGCTAAAACGCACACCGCCACTACTTGCAGTAACGCCCATATAAGACAACTTCCCGAGTATCCGAAGGACAAGCAGTTTAAAAACCACGCCAAACAATACTGATTATCATTTATAGTTAACAATGTTCGTTACATTCCCTACAAAACATAATTGACGAAATGCCGGCTAATGCCCGAGCCGCAAGGCCTGTGGGGGTTTTGAGGCGCGCTATGTCCTTATTCCTATAATAAATTTCGCTATAGGAATTTTACTTGCCGGGTGTTTAGCCATAAAATCAGCGGGATTGATTGCTGCGACATATCGTCACTGCTTTTGTTTCTTTTCAAGCTCAGAGACCCTTGCTCTCTGTTAAGGATTACCAGCATGCCCGAAGCGACAGGACTCATGGCCCACAACTGGGGCTTTGCCATTTTCCTTCTAGGCGTTGTCGGCCTCTGCGCCTTCATGCTCGGTGTTTCCAGCCTCCTCGGGTCAAAAGCCTGGGGCCGCAGCAAAAACGAACCGTTCGAGTCCGGCATGCTACCTACAGGTGGCGCCCGCTTGCGGCTCTCAGCCAAATTCTATCTGGTCGCGATGCTCTTCGTGATCTTCGATATCGAAGCCCTCTTTCTCTTTGCATGGTCTGTGTCCGTCCGCGAAAGCGGCTGGACCGGATTCGTCGAAGCTCTCGTTTTCATAGCAATTCTGTTGGCAGGCCTTGTCTACCTATTCCGAGTGGGCGCCCTTGACTGGGCTCCGGAAGCTCGGCGCAAGCGGCAAGCGAAGCTGAAACAATGAGGCTTTGGCAATGCAATACAATCTCACCAGGATCGACCCCGATGCTCCTAACGAGCAGTATCCGATTGGCCAGCGGGAAACCGTTTCCGATCCGTTAGAAGATCAAGTCCACAAAAACATTTTCATGGGCAAGCTCGAAGACGTGCTTAACGGCACGATCAACTGGGGGCGCAAGAACTCCCTGTGGCCGTATAACTTCGGTCTTTCGTGCTGCTACGTGGAAATGACCACCGCCTTCACGGCGCCCCACGACATCGCGCGCTTTGGCGCCGAGGTTATCCGGGCATCGCCGCGTCAGGCGGATTTCATGGTTATCGCCGGTACCTGCTTCATCAAGATGGCGCCGATCATTCAGCGTCTCTACGAGCAAATGCTCGAGCCTAAATGGGTCATTTCCATGGGTTCGTGCGCCAACTCCGGTGGCATGTACGACATCTACTCCGTCGTTCAAGGGGTGGACAAGTTCCTGCCCGTGGACGTCTACGTGCCTGGCTGCCCGCCCCGCCCTGAGGCTTTCCTGCAAGGCTTGATGCTGTTGCAGGAGTCGATTGGCCAGGAGCGTCGCCCACTTTCCTGGGTCGTTGGTGATCAAGGCGTCTATCGCGCCGAGATGCCTTCCGAAAAGGAAAAGCGCCGCGAACAGCGTATTCAGGTAACCAACCTGCGCAGCCCCGACGAAGTCTGATCCAGATCTGCTTCTTAAAAAGAACGAGAACCTGGCTTCATTCTTTACGTTGACCGAAAGCGATAAAATAACCATGACTACAGGCAGTGCTCTGTACATCCCGCCTTACAAGGCAGACGACCAGGATGTGGTCGTCGAACTGAACAACCGTTTTGGCCCGGAGGCATTCACCGCCCAGCCAACCCGCACCGGCATGCCGGTGCTTTGGGTTGCCCGCGCCAAACTCGTCGAAGTCCTGACTTTCCTGCGTAACCTGCCCAAGCCGTACGTCATGCTCTATGACCTGCACGGCGTTGACGAGCGCCTGCGCACCAAGCGTCAAGGGCTGCCGAACGGCGTCGACTTCTCCGTGTTCTATCACTTGATGTCGATCGAACGTAATAGTGACGTAATGATCAAGGTCGCCTTGTCCGAGAGCGACCTCAGCCTGCCGACCGTCACCAGCATCTGGCCGAACGCCAACTGGTACGAGCGTGAAGTCTGGGACATGTTCGGCATCGACTTCAAAGGCCACCCTCACCTGTCGCGCATCATGATGCCGCCGACCTGGGAAGGTCACCCGCTGCGCAAGGACTTCCCGGCCCGCGCCACCGAGTTCGACCCGTTCACCCTGAACCTGGCCAAGCAACAGCTCGAGGAAGAGTCCGCGCGCTTCAAGCCGGAAGACTGGGGCATGAAGCGTTCCGGCCCGAACGAGGACTACATGTTCCTCAACCTCGGCCCGAACCACCCGTCCGCGCACGGTGCGTTCCGCATCATCCTGCAGCTGGACGGCGAAGAAATCGTCGACTGCGTACCGGACGTCGGTTACCACCACCGTGGTGCCGAGAAGATGGCCGAGCGTCAGTCCTGGCACAGCTTCATCCCGTACACCGACCGTATCGACTACCTCGGCGGCGTGATGAACAACCTGCCGTACGTGCTCTCGGTCGAGAAGCTGGCCGGCATCAAGGTGCCGGAGAAGGTCGACGTCATCCGCATCATGATGGCCGAGTTCTTCCGGATCACCAGCCACCTGCTGTTCCTGGGTACCTACATCCAGGACGTCGGCGCCATGACCCCGGTGTTCTTCACCTTCACCGACCGCCAGCGCGCCTACACGGTGATCGAAGCCATTACCGGTTTCCGTCTGCACCCGGCCTGGTACCGCATCGGTGGTGTCGCCCACGACCTGCCGCGGGGCTGGGAAAAGCTGGTTAAAGACTTCGTCGAGTGGATGCCCAAGCGTCTGGACGAATACCAGAAAGCCGCACTGGACAACAGCATCCTGCGTGGCCGGACCATCGGCGTCGCCGACTACAACACCAAAGAGGCCCTGGAATGGGGCGTCACCGGTGCCGGCCTGCGTTCGACCGGTTGCGATTTCGACCTGCGTAAAGCGCGTCCGTACTCGGGCTACGAGAACTTCGAATTCGAAGTGCCGCTGGCCGCCAACGGCGATGCCTACGACCGTTGCATCGTGCGTGTTGAGGAGATGCGCCAGAGCATCAAGATCATCGACCAGTGCCTGCGCAACATGCCGGAAGGCCCGTACAAGGCGGATCACCCGCTGACCACGCCGCCGCCGAAAGAGCGCACCCTGCAGCACATCGAAACCTTGATCACGCACTTCCTGCAGGTTTCGTGGGGCCCGGTCATGCCGGCCAACGAATCCTTCCAGATGATCGAAGCGACCAAGGGCATCAACAGTTATTACCTGACGAGCGATGGCGGCACCATGAGCTACCGCACCCGGATTCGTACCCCAAGCTTCCCGCACCTGCAGCAGATCCCTTCGGTGATCAAAGGCAGCATGGTCGCGGACTTGATTGCGTACCTGGGTAGTATCGATTTCGTTATGGCCGACGTGGACCGCTAAGCATGAACAGCACGCTTATCCAGACAGACCGTTTCACCTTGAGTGAAACCGAGCGCTCGGCCATCGAGCACGAGTTGCATCACTACGAAGACCCGCGCGCGGCGTCGATCGAAGCCCTGAAGATCGTCCAGAAGGAACGTGGCTGGGTGCCGGACGGCGCTCTGTACGCCATCGGCGAGATCCTCGGCATCCCGGCCAGCGACGTTGAAGGCGTGGCGACGTTCTATAGCCAGATCTTCCGTCAGCCAGTGGGCCGTCACATCATTCGCGTCTGCGACAGCATGGTCTGCTACATCGGCGGCCACGAGTCCGTGGTCAGTGAAATCCAGAGCAAGCTCGGCATCGGCCTGGGCCAGACTACCGCCGACGGTCGTTTTACCCTGCTGCCGGTCTGCTGCCTCGGCAATTGCGACAAGGCGCCGGCGTTGATGATCGACGACGACACTTTCGGTGATGTGCAGCCAGCAGGCGTTGCCAAATTGCTCGAGGGCTACGTATGACCCTGACTTCCTTCGGTCCGGCCAACCTCATCAAGCGTTCGGCCGAGACTCACCCGCTGACCTGGCGCCTGCGTGACGACGGCGAAGCCGTATGGCTCGACGAGTACCAGGCCAAGAACGGTTACGCCGCTGCGCGCAAGGCCTTCGCCGACATGGCTCAGGACGACATCGTCCAGACCGTGAAAGATTCCGGCCTCAAGGGTCGCGGCGGTGCAGGCTTCCCCACTGGTGTGAAGTGGGGCCTGATGCCAAAGGACGAGTCCATCGACATCCGCTACCTGCTGTGCAACGCGGATGAAATGGAGCCCAACACCTGGAAAGACCGCATGCTGATGGAGCAACTGCCCCATCTGCTGATCGAAGGCATGCTGATCAGTGCCCGCGCGCTGAAAACCTACCGTGGCTATATCTTCCTGCGTGGCGAGTACACCACCGCCGCCAAGCACTTGAACCGTGCCGTGGAAGAAGCCAAGGCAGCCGGCCTCTTGGGCAAGAATATCCTGGGTTCGGGTTTTGATTTCGAGCTGTTCGTCCACACCGGCGCCGGGCGTTACATCTGCGGTGAAGAAACCGCACTGATCAACTCCCTGGAAGGCCGTCGCGCCAACCCGCGCTCCAAGCCGCCCTTCCCTGCCGCCGTTGGCGTGTGGGGCAAGCCGACTTGCGTGAACAACGTTGAAACCCTGTGCAACGTGCCGGCAATCATCGCCGACGGCGTGGACTGGTACAAATCGTTGGCCCGCGAAGGCAGCGAAGACATGGGCACCAAGCTCATGGGCTTCTCCGGCAAGGTGAAGAACCCTGGCCTGTGGGAACTGCCGTTCGGCGTTACCGCTCGCGAGCTGTTCGAAGACTACGCCGGTGGCATGCGCGACGGTTACAAGCTCAAAGCCTGGCAGCCTGGCGGCGCCGGTACCGGCTTCCTGTTGCCGGAACACCTGGACGCACAAATGTACGCCGGCGGCATCGCCAAAGTGGGCACCCGTATGGGTACCGGCCTGGCCATGGCGGTGGACGACAGCGTCAACATGGTGTCCCTGCTGCGCAACATGGAGCAGTTCTTCGCCCGCGAATCCTGTGGCTTCTGCACCCCGTGCCGTGATGGCTTGCCATGGAGCGTCAAGCTCCTGATGGCCATCGAGAACGGTGAAGGCCAGCCAGGCGACATCGAGACCCTGCTGGGTCTGGTCGGTTTCCTCGGCCCTGGCAAGACCTTCTGTGCTCACGCACCGGGCGCCGTGGAGCCGTTGGGCAGCGCAATCAAATACTTCCGTCCAGAGTTCGAAGCCGGTATCGCGCCTGTCAGCGCCGCCGTCCCGCCTCTGGCAAGGCCGATCCTGGTCGGCGCGTAAACGCTTAAAAAAGGCGAAGGGTCCGTGCCCTTCGCTTTTCGTGTGATGACGCCTTTAACGGCTGTGTTGATTCACGCGGATAACAAGATTCCATTAGCCACGCCCGCTGACACCGGGCCAACGAAGAACTTTGAACCATGGCCACTATCCACGTAGACGGCAAAGAGCTCGAAGTCGATGGGGCAGACAACCTGTTACAGGCATGTCTGTCGCTAGGCCTCGATATCCCTTATTTCTGCTGGCACCCTGCCCTAGGCAGCGTTGGCGCTTGCCGCCAGTGCGCGGTCAAGCAGTACACCGACGAGAACGACACCCGTGGTCGTATCGTGATGTCCTGCATGACGCCTGCCACCGACGGCACCTGGATCTCCATCGAAGATGAAGAATCCAAGGCCTTCCGCGCCAGTGTTGTCGAATGGCTGATGACCAACCACCCTCACGACTGCCCGGTCTGTGAAGAAGGCGGTCACTGCCACCTGCAAGACATGACGGTAATGACCGGCCACAACGAGCGCCGTTACCGCTTCACCAAGCGTACCCACCAGAACCAGCAACTGGGCCCGTTCATTTCCCACGAGATGAACCGCTGCATCGCTTGCTACCGCTGCGTGCGCTTCTATAAAGACTACGCTGGCGGCACCGACCTCGGTGTGTATGGCGCCCACGACAACGTGTACTTCGGTCGCGTTGAAGACGGCACCCTGGAAAGCGAGTTCTCCGGCAACCTCACCGAGGTCTGCCCGACCGGTGTGTTCACCGACAAGACTCACTCCGAGCGCTACAACCGCAAGTGGGACATGCAGTTCTCGCCGAGCATCTGCCATGGCTGCTCCAGCGGTTGCAACATCTCCCCGGGCGAGCGTTACGGCGAACTGCGTCGCATCGAAAACCGTTTCAACGGTTCGGTGAACCAGTATTTCCTGTGCGACCGTGGCCGTTTCGGCTATGGCTACGTCAACCGCGAAGACCGTCCACGTCAGCCATTGCTGGCCAACGGCACCAAGCTGGGCCTCGACGAAGCGCTGGATAAAGCCGCCGACCTGCTGCGCGGTCGCAACATCGTCGGTATCGGTTCGCCCCGCGCCAGCCTCGAAAGCAACTACGCGTTGCGCGAACTGGTGGGCGCCGAGCACTTCTACTCGGGTATCGAAGCCGCTGAGCTGGAACGCATTCGTCTGGTCATGCAGGTGTTGAAAGACAGCCCGCTGCCAATCCCGAACATGCGCGACATCGAAGACCACGATGCAATCTTCGTCCTCGGTGAAGACCTGACCCAGACCGCTGCGCGCATGGCCCTGTCCCTGCGCCAATCGGTCAAAGGCAAAGCCGAAGACATGGCCGACGCCATGCGCGTTCAGCCTTGGCTCGACGCTGCGGTGAAGAACATCGGTCAGAACGCTCTGAACCCGCTGTTTATCGCCAGCCTGGCTGAAACCAAGCTCGACGACATCGCTGAAGAATGCGTTCATGCCGCTCCCGACGACCTCGCCCGCATCGGTTTCGCCGTTGCTCACACACTCGACGCCAGCGCCCCAGCAGTTGAAGGCCTCGATGCTGAAGCCCTCGAACTGGCCAAGCGCATCGCTGACGCCCTGCTCGCGGCCAAGCGTCCATTGATCATTGCCGGTACCTCGTTGGGTTCCAAGGCGCTGATCGAAGCGGCTGCAAACATCGCCAAAGCCCTGAAGCTGCGCGAGAAGAACGGTTCCATCAGCCTGATCGTGCCTGAGGCCAACAGCCTCGGCCTGGCCATGCTCGGTGGTGACTCGGTCGACGCCGCGCTGCAAGCCGTGATCGACGGCCGTGCCGACGCCATCGTCGTGCTGGAAAACGATCTGTACACCCGCACCGACAAAGCCAAGGTTGATGCTGCCCTGACCGCCGCGAAAGTGGTGATCGTTGCCGACCATCAGAAAACCGCCACCAGCGATCGCGCGCACCTGGTTCTGCCAGCCGCCAGCTTCGCTGAAGGCGACGGTACCCTGGTCAGCCAGGAAGGCCGCGCCCAGCGCTTCTTCCAGGTCTTCGATCCGAAATACATGGATGCCAGCATCCTGGTTCACGAAGGCTGGCGCTGGCTGCATGCCCTGCGCGCGACCCTGCTGAACCAGCCGATCAACTGGACCCAGCTGGACCACGTCACCGCTGCTGTCGCGTCGAGCACGCCGCAACTGGCGCGTATCGTTGATGCTGCACCGTCCGCCTCGTTCCGCATCAAGGGCATGAAACTGGCCCGCGAACCGCTGCGTTACTCCGGCCGTACCGCCATGCGTGCCGACATCAGCGTGCACGAACCGCGTACCCCGCAGGACAAGGACACCGCGTTCGCCTTCTCCATGGAAGGTTACTCGGGCTCGGTCGAACCGCGTCAGCAAGTACCATTCGCCTGGTCTCCGGGCTGGAACTCGCCGCAAGCCTGGAACAAGTTCCAGGACGAAGTCGGTGGTCACATCCGCGCTGGCGACCCGGGCACCCGCCTGATCGAAAGCGCCGGTGATTCGCTGAACTGGTTCGCCAGTGTTCCGCGCGCGTTCAACCCGGCCCAGGGCACCTGGCAGGTTGTGCCGTTCTTCCACCTGTTCGGCAGCGAAGAGAACTCTTCGAAAGCCGCTCCGGTTCAGGAACGCATCCCGGCTGCTTATGTTGCACTGGCCAAGTCCGAAGCCGACCGTCTGGGTGTCAATGACGGCGCCATGCTGAGCTTGAACGTCGCTGGCCAGACCCTGCGTCTGCCGCTGCGCATCAACGAAGAGCTGGGCGCTGGTCTGGTGGCACTGCCTGCGGGCATCGCCGGCATTCCGCCAGCGATCTTTGGCAAATCCGTTGACGGTCTGCAGGAGGCAGCTCAATGACCTTGTTCACTCCTGAAGTGATCGACATCATCATCGCGGTCCTCAAGGCCGTGGTGATTCTGCTCGCCGTGGTGGTCTGTGGCGCCCTGCTCAGCTGGGTCGAGCGTCGTCTGCTCGCCCTCTGGCAGGACCGTTACGGTCCGAACCGAGTCGGTCCGTTCGGCGCGTTCCAGATCGCGGCCGACATGATCAAGATGTTCTTCAAGGAAGACTGGACGCCGCCGTTCGCCGACAAAGTGATCTTCACTTTGGCGCCGGTCGTGGCCATGAGCGCCTTGCTGATTGCCTTCGCAATCATCCCGATCACCCCGACCTGGGGTGTCGCGGACATCAACATCGGCATCCTGTTCTTCTTCGCCATGGCTGGCCTGTCGGTCTACGCGGTGCTGTTCGCCGGCTGGTCGAGCAACAACAAGTTCGCCCTGCTGGGCAGCTTGCGTGCTTCGGCGCAGACTGTGTCGTACGAAGTGTTCATGGGCCTGTCGCTGATGGGCATCGTGATCCAGGTCGGCTCGTTCAACATGCGCGACATCGTCGAATACCAGGCGCAGAACCTGTGGTTCGTCATTCCGCAGATCTTCGGTTTCCTGACCTTCTTCATCGCTGGCGTGGCCGTGACTCACCGTCACCCGTTCGACCAGCCGGAAGCGGAGCAGGAACTGGCCGACGGTTACCACATTGAATACGCCGGCATGAAATGGGGCATGTTCTTCGTCGGCGAGTACATCGGCATCGTGTTGATTTCGGCGCTGCTGGTGACCTTGTTCTTCGGTGGCTGGCACGGTCCGTTCGGCATTCTGCCGCAGATCCCGTTCATCTGGTTCGCGTTGAAAACCGCGTTCTTCATCATGTTCTTCATCCTGCTGCGCGCCTCGATTCCGCGCCCACGGTATGACCAAGTGATGGATTTCAGCTGGAAGTTCTGCCTGCCGCTGACCCTCGTCAACATGCTGGTGACCGCTGCGATCGTGTTGCTCAACACGCCCGCCGTCGCGGCTCAGTGAGGATAGAGAATCATGAAGTACATTTTTGACATCGTGCATGGCTTCTACACCCAGCTTCGCAGCCTGGTGATGATCTTCAGCCACGCCTTCCGCAAGCGCGACACGCTGCAGTACCCGGAAGAACCGGTCTACCTGCCGCCGCGCTACCGTGGACGTATCGTCCTGACCCGCGACCCCGACGGCGAAGAGCGTTGTGTAGCGTGCAACCTGTGCGCCGTGGCGTGCCCGGTCGGTTGCATCTCGCTGCAGAAAGCTGAAACCGAAGACGGTCGCTGGTACCCGGAGTTCTTCCGCATCAACTTCTCGCGCTGCATCTTTTGCGGCCTCTGCGAGGAAGCCTGCCCGACCACCGCGATCCAGCTGACGCCGGATTTCGAAATGGCCGAGTTCAAACGTCAGGACCTGGTTTACGAGAAAGAAGATCTGCTGATCTCCGGCCCCGGCAAAAACCCTGATTACAACTTCTATCGTGTTGCAGGTATGGCGATTGCCGGTAAGCCCAAAGGCTCCGCGCAGAATGAAGCCGAACCGATCAACGTGAAGAGCTTGCTGCCTTAAGGAAGAAAGATGGAATTCGCTTTCTATTTCGCATCGGGTATCGCTGTGGTGTCCACGCTTCGCGTGATCACCAACACCAACCCTGTGCACGCCCTGCTCTACCTGATCATTTCGCTGATCGCCGTGGCCATGACGTTCTTCGCCCTCGGCGCGCCGTTTGCCGGTGTACTGGAAGTGATCGCCTACGCTGGCGCCATCATGGTGCTGTTCGTGTTCGTGGTGATGATGCTGAACCTGGGGCCTGCCTCGGCTCAGCAAGAGCGCGCCTGGCTCAAGCCCGGTATCTGGGGCGGCCCGGTCGCCCTCGCAGCCTTGCTGCTGGTGGAACTGCTGTATGTGCTGCTCTCCCACGAGAGCGGCCAGGCCGTCGGCCACACCACCGTAGACGCCAAGGCCGTGGGCATCAGCCTGTTCGGTCCTTACCTGCTGGTGGTCGAACTCGCCTCGATGCTGCTGCTCGCCGCAGCCGTCACGGCGTTCCATTTGGGCCGTAACGAAGCCAAGGAGCAATGACGATGCCTGCTATCCCCATGGAGCATGGTCTGGCGGTCGCCGGCATCCTGTTCTGCCTCGGTCTGGTCGGCCTGATGGTCCGCCGCAACATCCTCTTCGTGCTGATGAGCCTGGAGGTCATGATGAATGCCTCCGCCTTGGCGTTCATCGTTGCCGGTAGCCGCTGGGCGCAGCCGGATGGACAGATCATGTTCATCCTGGTGATCAGCCTGGCAGCCGCCGAGGCCAGTATTGGCCTGGCGATCCTGCTGCAACTGTATCGCCGCTTCCACACGCTCGATATCGACGCTGCCAGTGAGATGCGCGGATGAACCTTCTCTATCTGACTTTCCTGTTCCCCCTGATCGGTTTTGTTCTGCTGGCGTTTTCCCGGGGACGCCTCTCGGAAAACCTCTCGGCGCTGATCGGCGTCGGCTCCATTGGCCTGTCGGCGATCGTCGCGTCCTATGTGATCTGGCAATTCAACGTCGCCCCGCCGGAAGGTGGTCACTACACCCAGGTGCTGTGGCAATGGATGGCGGTGGAAGGCTTCACGCCGAACTTCGCCCTGCACCTGGATGGCCTGTCCGTGACCATGCTCGGTGTGGTCGTTGGCGTGGGCTTCCTGATCCACCTGTTCGCGTCCTGGTACATGCGCGGTGAAGACGGCTACTCGCGCTTTTTCGCCTACACCAACCTGTTTATCGCCAGCATGCTGTTCCTGGTCCTGGCCGATAACCTGCTGTTCGTGTACTTCGGCTGGGAAGGCGTGGGCCTGTGCTCGTACCTGTTGATCGGTTTCTACTACAGCAACCGCAACAACGGTAACGCCGCACTCAAGGCCTTCATCGTGACCCGTATCGGTGACGTGTTCATGGCCATCGGCCTGTTCATTCTGTTTGCCCAACTGGGCACGCTGAACATTCAGGAGCTGCTGGTGCTGGCTCCACAGAAATTCCAATCCGGCGACTTCTGGATGGTCATGGCTACCCTGATGCTGCTGGGCGGCGCTGTCGGTAAATCCGCGCAACTGCCACTGCAAACCTGGCTGGCGGATGCGATGGCCGGTCCTACTCCAGTTTCGGCACTGATCCACGCCGCAACCATGGTGACCGCTGGCGTCTACCTGATTGCCCGTACCCACGGCCTGTTCACCCTGGCGCCGGAAATCCTGCATCTAGTAGGAATCGTCGGTGGTGTGACCCTGGTTCTGGCTGGCTTCGCGGCTCTGGTTCAGACTGATATCAAGCGTATCCTCGCCTACTCGACCATGAGCCAGATCGGCTACATGTTCCTGGCCCTGGGCGTTGGTGCCTGGGACGGCGCGATCTTCCACCTGATGACCCACGCCTTCTTCAAGGCCCTGCTGTTCCTTGCGTCCGGTTCGGTGATCGTTGCCTGCCACCACGAGCAGAACATCTTCAAGATGGGTGGCCTGTGGAAGAAGCTGCCACTGGCCTACGCCAGCTTCATTGTCGGCGGTGCGGCCCTGGCGGCCCTGCCACTGGTAACCGCAGGCTTCTACTCCAAGGACGAAATCCTCTGGGAAGCGTTCGCCAGCGGCAACCACGGTCTGCTCTACGCAGGTCTGGTCGGCGCGTTCATGACCTCGCTGTACACCTTCCGCCTGATCTTCATCGCGTTCCACGGTGAAGCGAAGACCGAAGCCCACGCCGGTCACGGCATTGCTCACTGGCTGCCACTGTCGGTGCTGATCGTATTGTCCACCGCCATCGGCGCGATGATCGTTCCACCGCTGCACGGCGTGCTGCCGGAAAGCGTCGGCCATGCTGGCGGCGAAGCCAAGCACAGTCTGGAAATCGCCTCGGGCGCCATCGCCCTGGCCGGTATCCTGCTGGCCGCGCTGCTGTTCCTCGGCAAGCGCCGCTTCGTCACCGCCATCGCCAACAGCGGCATCGGCCGTATCCTTTCGGCCTGGTGGTTCGCTGCCTGGGGCTTCGACTGGATCTACGACAAACTGTTCGTCAAGCCTTACCTGGCGATCAACCATATCCTGCGCAAAGACCCGCTCGACCAGACCATCGGTCTGATCCCGCGCATGGCCAAAGGCGGTCACACCGCCCTGAGCCGTACCGAGACCGGTCAACTGCGTTGGTACGCCGCCTCGATGGCTGCTGGTGCCGTGCTGGTCATTGGCGCCGTCGTGCTGGTAGCGGTCTGATATGAACCTTGCGAATTTGCGAAAGGAAACGAACCCGTCATGATTCTGCCTTGGCTAATCCTGATCCCCTTCATCGGCGGCCTGCTGTGCTGGATGGGTGAGCGCTTCGGCGCCACCCTCCCGCGCTGGATTGCGCTGATCACCATGTCCCTGCTGCTCTCCCTCGGCCTCTGGCTGTGGGCCAACGGTGACTATTCATTTGCCCCGGCGCCTGGCGCCGATCCGACCTGGGCGCTTGAGTTCAAGCACGTCTGGATCCAGCGCTTCGGCATCAACGTGCACCTGGCCCTCGACGGCCTGTCGCTGTTGATGATCCTGCTGACCGGCTTGCTGGGTGTCCTCTCGGTACTCTGCTCGTGGAAAGAGATCCAGCGTCACGTTGGCTTCTTCCACCTGAACCTGATGTGGATCCTGGGCGGTGTCGTCGGCGTGTTCCTCGCCCTCGACCTGTTCATGTTCTTCTTCTTCTGGGAAATGATGCTGGTGCCGATGTACTTCCTCATCGCGCTCTGGGGTCACAGTTCTTCGGACGGCAAGAAAACCCGGATCTACGCGGCGACCAAGTTCTTCATCTTCACTCAGGCTTCCGGCCTGATCATGCTGGTGGCGATCCTGGGCCTGGTACTGGTCAACTTCAACGACACCGGCGTGATTACCTTCAACTACGCCGACCTGTTGAAAACCAAGATGTCGATGACCACCGAGTACATCCTGATGCTCGGCTTCTTCATCGCCTTCGCGGTCAAGCTGCCGGTCGTGCCGTTCCACTCCTGGTTGCCTGACGCTCACGCCCAGGCGCCGACCGCAGGTTCCGTCGACCTCGCCGGTATCTTGCTGAAAACCGCGGCTTACGGCCTGCTGCGTTTCGCCCTGCCGCTGTTCCCGAATGCCTCGGCCGAGTTCGCGCCGTTCGCCATGACCCTGGGTCTGATCGGGATTTTCTACGGTGCGTTCCTGGCGTTCGCGCAAACCGACATCAAGCGTCTGATTGCCTTCTCGTCCGTTTCCCACATGGGCTTCGTACTGATCGGCATCTACTCCGGCAGCCAACTGGCGCTGCAGGGTGCGGTGATGCAGATGCTGGCCCACGGTCTGTCGGCGGCAGCACTCTTTATCCTCTCCGGTCAGTTGTACGAGCGCACCCACACCCGCGACATGCGCGAGATGGGTGGCCTGTGGTCGAAGATCGCTTACCTGCCAGCCTTAAGCCTGTTCTTCGCAGCAGCGTCCCTGGGCTTGCCGGCGACCGGTAACTTTGTCGGTGAGTTCCTGATCCTGATCGGCACCTTCGCCAGCGCTCCATGGGTCACCGTGATCGCGACATCCGGCCTGGTGTTCGGTTCGGTGTACTCGCTGATCATGGTCCACCGTGCCTTCTTCGGCCCGTCGAAATCGGACGCGGTGCTGCATGGCATGGACGGTCGCGAAATGATCATGGTGGTCGGTCTGGCTGCACTGCTGATTTACATCGGCGTGTACCCGCAGCCGTTCCTCGATACCTCTGCCGCTACGATGCATGGCGTGCAGCAGTGGATCGGCACCGCCTTCACTCAACTCGCTTCGGCCCGGTAAGAGCGCTATGGAATTCACGACTCAACACTTTATCGCGCTAGCGCCGTTGTTGATCACCAGCGCCACGATCATCGTGGTGATGCTGGCGATCGCCTGGCGCCGCAACCACTCCCAGACCTTCCTGCTGTCGGTGGCGGGTCTGAACCTGGCACTGCTGTCGATCCTGCCTGCCTTGAAAGTCGCGCCCCTGGCCGTGACTCCATTGTTGCAGATCGACAGCTTCGCCTGCCTGTACATGGCGCTGATCCTGGTCGCCACCCTCGCCTGTGTGACCCTCGCCCACGCCTACCTCGGCGATGGCGGCACGGGTTACCCGGGCAACCGTGAAGAACTGTACCTGCTGATCCTGATGGCCGCTGCCGGTGGCCTGGTGCTGGTCAGCGCGCAGCACCTGGCCGGGTTGTTCGTCGGTCTGGAACTGCTCTCGGTACCGGTCTACGGTCTGGTGGCCTATGCCTTCTTCAACAAGCGTTCGCTGGAAGCCGGCATCAAGTACATGGTGCTGTCGGCGGCCGGTTCCGCGTTCCTGTTGTTCGGTATGGCCCTGCTCTACGCTGACGCCGGCTCCCTGAGCTTCGTCGGCATCGGCCAAGCGCTGGCGGCTACTGGTCTGCCAAGCTCGCTGGCTCAATTGGGCCTGGGCATGATGCTCATCGGCCTGGCGTTCAAGCTGTCGCTGGTACCCTTCCACCTCTGGACTCCGGACGTCTACGAAGGTGCTCCGGCACCGGTTGCAGCGTTCCTGGCTACCGCTTCCAAAGTGGCTGTGTTTGCGGTGATGGTGCGTCTGTTCCAGATCTCGCCAGCGGCGAGCAGCGGCGTGCTGAGCAACGTGCTGACCATCATCGCCATCGCGTCGATCCTGTTCGGTAACCTGCTGGCCCTGACCCAGAGCAACCTCAAGCGTCTGCTGGGTTACTCGTCCATCGCCCACTTCGGCTACCTGCTGATCGCCCTGGTGGCGAGCAAGGGTCTGGCCGTGGAAGCGATCGGCGTGTACCTGGTCACCTACGTGATCACCAGCCTCGGTGCTTTCGGCGTGATTACCCTGATGTCCTCGCCGTACAAAGGCCGTGACGCAGACGCCCTGTACGAATACCGCGGCCTGTTCTGGCGCCGTCCGTACCTGACCGCCGTACTGACCGTGATGATGCTGTCCCTGGCCGGTATCCCGCTGACCGCGGGCTTCATCGGCAAGTTCTACATCATCGCCACCGGTGTCGAGTCGCACCAATGGTGGCTGGTCGGCTCCCTGGTACTGGGCAGCGCCATCGGCGTGTTCTACTACCTGCGTGTGATGGTCACCCTGTACCTGATCGAACCGAACCTGCGTCGCGTCGACGCCCAGCTGCACTGGGAACAACGTGCGGGCGGCGTGATGCTGCTGGCCATCGCGGTACTGGCCTTCTTCCTCGGCCTGTACCCACAACCGCTGCTGAACCTGGTTCAACAGTCGGGGCTAGCGGGTTGATCGCTTGAGCGACACTTGGTAGTAAACAGAAACGGCACCTTCGGGTGCCGTTTTTGCGTTTAGGAATTCAAAAGCAAAGATCGCAGCCTGCGGCAGCTCCTACAACAGGATGGCCTACACCCTGTAGGAGCTGCCGCAGGCTGCGATCTTTTGAGCTTCTTACCCTACCCCTTTCAGGAAGATGCTTGCACGACGGTATGCAATAGCTGACATCCGATCATCGCTACCGAGCGCTATGGTGCGTGAAAAACCATTCGGAGCACTCCATGAAACGGGAAACCTATACGTTGCGGGACAGCAGTTTTGATTACTCACCCAATTTGACACATGACGATTTGACCTATCGTCAGCTTGCCTTTGTCGGCGCTCTGAATTCTGGCTATATTTGTCCAGAATATGGGAGAAAAACCATGATCGTCGTTCCGCTGGCCGAAGCAAAAAACAATCTGTCCAAACTCGTCGATGACGCGGCCGCCGGACAGATCATCACGATTGCCAAACATGGTCGGGCCCTTGCGCGTCTGGTTCCGGTGGGAAAACCCCGCGGACAGCGTATCGGAGCGATGAAAGGCAAACTGGTGCTTCCCGAAGACTTTGACGCCTCACTGCCGGACGACATGCTCGATGCTTTTGAAGGCACTCAAGAATGAGGCTTCTGCTCGACACGCATATTTTGCTCTGGACGCTCAGCGATGACCCCAGGCTATCCGGCAAAGCCAGAAAGCTCATTGAGAGTGCTGCCGACATTTACATCAGCGCAGCGACATTCTGGGAGATGGCGATCAAGGTCGGGCTGGGAAAGCTGAACGTTGACCTGGAAGAAATCCGCCAGTACTGCCTCGACAGCGGGTTCATCGAGCTGCCTGTGACCTCAGAACACGCCATTGCCGTGAAGGACCTCGAACATCACCATCGGGACCCGTTTGACCGCCTCATTGTTGCAACGGCCATGACAGAACCCATGAAACTTCTCACCGCCGATCCATTGGTTGCCAGGTACACGGATCTGGCTGTTTTGGTCTGATCGGCCCACCACCACAAGTGATCATTTGTTCAGGAAATGTTTATTCGGTTGGAGAAACCGGATGAATGAGATGGCCTGCTCGCGATAGCAATGGAACAGGCACTGTGCAGGAGCCGTGTTATCCGCCGCGGTTGCGGCAATCGCCTGCCACTGTGTATTTGATGGTGTTGAGTCGGCCCTGAGAATCTTCATAGGTCATTGCGGTGGGTACTACGGCGCAGGTAACTTGTGGCCGCACGACACTCACTACTTTCACCACATCTAGCTTCATTCCGTATTGGTAGTCTTTCACCACCGGTGCGGGTTTGCCCTGGCTGGCGGCGTACTCTTCCATGGCTTGGGTGTTGGCGCTCAGCATCTTTTCGAACGTCCTGTCACCGCCACCTTCAGCGAGCACATTCATGGACATCGCCATCACCCCGGCGAACGCAAGCAACTTAATCAACGTCATATTCTGTACCTTCAGCTCATAAAAAAAGCCCATCATCGGCATTCGATGACGGGCTAGTTCAAGTGCGACACGCTTACAAGTCTTTGGTCTTGTCGTCCTTCTTTTCATTCACGACAACGGGGTCACGCGCCTGTTGCTTCGCGACAAACTTCTCCACCGAACGGTCATTGGCCGCCATCATTTTTTCAAAGGCTCTGTCGCCGCCACCTTCAGCCAAAACAACAGTAGACATCACCAACGCCGCTGCAAACGCACTCAGTTGTGCAAGTTTCATGTTTGATTCCTCGTTTAATTAACTAACGAGGCCAAAGTAACAATCCGAACCTTTCATGACGGTGGCGTGGAGATTACATATCCGTTATGTAGCTGCCACTCTGTTGAATCAGGGTAAATAACTAATGTGGGAGCGGGCTTGCTCGCGAAGACGGTGTGTCATTCAAAGCATTTGTTGACTGACACGGCCTCTTCGCGAGCAAGCTCGCTCCCACAGTGTCCGAGGGTGCCCGCAGATTTTGTGTATGACACAAAACCTGTGGGAGCAGCGGTGCGACGATTCGACTTGCTCGCGAAGGCGGTGGAACAGACACAAACAAAAAACGGCACCTTTCGGTGCCGTTAGCGTTTCACATTACAGACGATTATTTACGCGCCGCCTCCCACGACTTCAACAGTTCGGCATAGCTCACGGTCTCGCCCTTAGGCTTCTCGTTCGCCAGTTTCGGTTTCGGTGCGCCCGGCTGGTCGAACCAGTATTGCGCGTCGCGCTCAGGGTTCATTTTCGGGGCGCAGGTGGCTTGTGCCTTCGAGCGTTCCAGACGGCTCATGATTGCGTCCTGATCCTTGGCCAGGCCGTCCAACGCCTCTTGCGGGGTTTTCTCGCCGCTGGCGGCTTCGGCGATGTGGCTCCACCACAACTGCGCCAGGCGAGGATAATCAGGCACGTTGGTCCCGGTCGGGGTCCATTGCACGCGGGCCGGGCTGCGGTAGAACTCCACCAGGCCACCGAGTTTCGGCGCCAGGTCGGTCATGGCTTGCGAATTGATGTCCGACTCGCGGATTGGCGTCAGGCCGACGATGGTTTTCTTCAGCGACACGGTTTTCGAGGTCACGAACTGCGCGTACAGCCAGGCCGCCAGTTTCTGCTTCTCAGGCGTGGACTTCATGAACGTCCAGGAGCCGGCGTCCTGATAACCGAGTTTCATGCCCTCCTCCCAATACGGACCTTTTGGCGAAGGCGCCATGCGCCATTTCGGCGTGCCATCGGCATTCATCACCGGCAGGCCCGGTTTGGTCATGTCGGCAGTGAACGCGGTGTACCAGAAGATCTGCTGGGCGATGTTGCCCTGGGATGGCACCGGCCCAGACTCGGAGAAGGTCATGCCCGCCGCTTCCGGCGGCGCGTACTTCTTCATCCAGTCCACATACTTGGTGGTGGCGAACACCGCCGCCGGGCCGTTGGTGTCGCCGCCGCGGGTCACGCTGGAACCCACCGGATGGCAGTCCTCGACGCGGATCCCCCACTCGTCCACCGGCAAGCCGTTGGGAATCCCCTTGTCGCCGCCACCGGCCATGGAGAACCAGGCATCGGTGAAGCGCCAGCCCAGGGACGGGTCTTTCTTGCCGTAGTCCATGTGCCCGTAGACGCGTTTGCCGTCGATCTCCTTGACGTCTTCGGTGAAGAATTTGGCGATGTCTTCATAGGCCGACCAGTTCACCGGTACACCCAACTCGTAGCCGTACTTTTCCTTGAACTTGGCCTTCAGGTCCGCACGCTCGAACCAGTCGGCGCGGAACCAGTACAGGTTGGCGAACTGCTGGTCAGGCAATTGATAGATCTTTCCGTCCGGCGCGGTGGTAAAGGAAATGCCGATGAAGTCCTTGATATCGAGAGTCGGCGAGGTGAAGTTCTTGCCCTCGTTGGCCATCAGGTCGGTGATCGATTCGGTCTTGCCGTAGCGGAAGTGCGTACCGATCAGGTCCGAGTCGTTGACCCAGCCGTCATAGATGTTCTTGTCCGACTGCATCTGGGTCTGCAGTTTTTCCACCACGTCGCCTTCCTGCAGCAAGTCGTGAGTCAGCTTGATCCCGGTGATCTCGGTGAAGGCCTTGGCCAGCACCTTGGACTCATACTCGTGGGTGGCGATGGTTTCGGACACCACTTTGATGCTCATCCCGCGAAACGGCTCAGCCGCCTTGATGAACCACTTCAGCTCTTCGAGTTGCTGATCGGCCGTCAGGGTGGACGGTTTGAATTCAGCGCCGATCCATTTCTTCGCGGCGTCTTCATAGGCATCGGCCCAGGCAGACACGCTCAAACCGCTGAGTGCCAGCATGGCTGCCAATGAAATGCTATGTCGCAGCTTATTGTTTTTGTCGAACATAGAGACCTCCTGTTTAAGTTTCGGAGCAACATTGCCGAGCGATTCGACTAGCCCCAACGCATCACAGCCAACAGCCACACCAGGGACATCGCGAAGGCGACCCAGATGCTCCAGTCGGTGACGCCGATTACCAGCAAATGCAGGTAGGCGCTGCCGAGAAGACCGATGAACAAGCGATCGCCACGGGTGGTGGCAATCGGTAAAAAACCACGCCGAAGGATGCTCGGCGAACGCAATTCCCAGGTGGTCATGACCACCAGGATCAGGGCAATCACGCTGAAGAATGCCGCCGTGGGGACGGTCCAACTCATCCATTCCATCATCAGTTCCTCATACCCGGCCCAGGGCAAAGCCCTTGGCCACGTGATTGCGAACAAACCAGATCACCAGCATGCCCGGCAGGATGGTCAACACCCCCGCCGCCGCCAGTACCCCCCAGTCGATACCGGATGCCGAGACAGTGCGGGTCATCACCGCTGCGATCGGTTTGGCGTTCACCGAGGTGAGGGTTCGCGCCAGCAGCAGCTCGACCCAGGAAAACATGAAGCAGAAGAACGCCGTCACGCCGATGCCGGAGCCGATCAGCGGGATGAAAATCTTCACGAAGAACTTGGGAAAGCTGTAGCCATCGATGTAGGCGGTTTCGTCGATTTCCTTGGGCACGCCGGACATGAAGCCTTCGAGAATCCACACCGCCAGCGGCACGTTGAACAGGCAGTGGGCCAGGGCCACGGCGATGTGGGTATCGAACAAGCCGATCGAGGAATACAGCTGGAAGAACGGCAGCAGGAACACCGCCGGTGGCGCCATGCGGTTGGTCAGCAGCCAGAAGAACAGGTGCTTGTCGCCGAGGAATCGGTAGCGCGAAAACGCATAGGCCGCCGGCAAGGCCACGGTCAGGGAAATGATCGTGTTCAGGCTCACGTAGTACGCCGAGTTGAGGTAACCGGTGTACCAGCTCGGGTCGGTGAAGATCACCTTGTAGTTGTGGAAGGTGAAGTCCTGGGGAAACAACGTCAGGCCGCCAAGTATTTCGCTGTTGCTCTTGAAGGACATGTTCAGCAGCCAGTAGATCGGCACCAGCAGAAACAGGATGTAGAGCAGCAGTGGAATCAGCTTTCTCTTGCTCATGGCGGGCCTCAGCGGTTGGCGTCGGAGTGAGTCATGGCGGTGTAGAACAGCCAGGACACCAACAGGATGATCAGGAAGTACACCAGCGAGAATGCGGCGGCCGGCCCCAGGTCGAACTGCCCGATCGCCATTTGCGTCAGGGTCTGGCTCAAGAAGGTCGTGGAATTGCCCGGACCGCCGCCCGTGAGCACGAACGGCTCGGTGTAGATCATGAAACTGTCCATGAAGCGCAGCATCACGGCGATCAGCAGCACACTCTTGAGCTTGGGCAACTGGATATGCCGGAACACCGCCCAGGCCGAGGCCCGGTCGATCCGCGCCGCCTGGTAATACACATCCGGAATCGCCCGCAATCCGGAGAAGCACAACAGCGCCACCAGCGAGGTCCAGTGCCAGACGTCCATCACCAGCACGGTGACCCAGGCGTCCATGGTGTTCGCCGCATAGTTGTAGCTGATACCCATGGCCTTGAGGCTCGCCCCCAGCAGACCGATGTCGGCCCGGCCGAAGATCTGCCAGATGGTGCCGACCACGTTCCACGGAATCAGCAACGGAATCGCCAGGATGATCAGCACCACCGACGACCAGCGGCCCTTGGTCGGCATGGTCAGGGCGATGGCGATGCCCAGGGGAATTTCGATCAGCAGCACACATGCCGAGTAAATGAACTGACGCAGCAGCGAGTCGTGCAGCCTCGGGTCGAGCAGCACCTGCTTGTACCAGTCGGCGCCGACGAAATAGCGGCTGGACTGGTCGAAGATGTCCTGCACCGAATAGTTGACCACGGTCATCATCGGGATCACCGCACTGAACGCCACCAGCAGGAACACCGGCAGCACCAGCCACCAGGCCTTGTTGTTCTGCACCTTGTTCATGGCCGCGCCTCTTGGTTGGCATTGGCTTCGAGCAGGAATTCATCGGCGTAGACCATCAGCCACTGCGCCGGAAAACTGATGTACGCCGTGCCTTGCGGCACCGGTTTGTCTTCGGCCAGGCGCACTTTCAGGGGCGCGCCATTGAGGTCAAGGCTCATGATCTTGTAGGTGCCCAGGTCTTCGACGTGTACGACCTGTGCCCGCAGCGCGTCATCAAAGGCTTCGTCCCACACATGGACGAACTCCGGACGAATGCCGACCTTCAGGGTTTTCCACTCGGATTCAGCAATACGCTGCTGCATGGCCTCGGACAGCGGCAGGTGAGTCGAGGCGAACCCGACGCCACCCGCTTGCGGCTGCACGTCGATCAGGTTCATCCCGGGGCTGCCAATGAAGTAGCCGACAAAGGTGTGGCTCGGGCGCTCGAACAACTCCCTTGGCGTGCCGAACTGCACGATCTGCCCGCCGTACATCACCGCGATCTTGTCGGCGAAGGTCGAAGCCTCCAGTTGGTCGTGGGTGACGTAGACCATGGTGATGTTGAACTGCTCGTGGATCTGCTTGAGCTTGCGCCGCAGTTTCCACTTCAGGTGCGGGTCGATCACCGTCAGCGGCTCGTCGAACAGGATCGCCGATACGTCATCGCGCACCAGCCCGCGGCCCATGGAGACTTTCTGTTTTTCGTCGGCGGTGAGGTTGCGGGCCTTTTTGCTCAGCAGGTTCTGCAGGTCGAGGACTTCGGCGATTTCCTGCACCTTGCTATGAACCCTGGCCTCGGCCAAGCCCTGATTACGCAGCGGAAAGGCCAGGTTTTCGAACACCGTCATGGTGTCGTAGACCACCGGAAACTGGAAAACCTGGGCGATGTTGCGCTTCTCCGGGGTCAGATTGTTGACCGCTTTGCCGTCGAACAGCACATGGCCCTGGGACGGGCTGAGCAGCCCGGAAATGATGTTGAGCAAGGTTGATTTGCCGCAGCCCGAGGGACCGAGCAAGGCATAGGCGCCGCCCTGCTCCCAGATGTGGTCCATCTCGCGGATCGCGTAGTCTTCCGGTCCGGCCGGGGTTTTGGTGTAACTGTGGGCGAGGTTCTGCAAACGGATTTCGGCCATCAGGCAACCCTCGTGACACGCCGGCCCGGCGCCTGGATCAGCCGCCCCTGCGTATCGAACACAAACAGTTTATGGGTCGGGATGTAGATGCGGATCGGCGCATCGACGTCGTATTCGTGGACACCCGGCAAGTGCAGCACCAGCAGGAAATGCTCGTTGCGCACGTGCAGGAAGGTTTCCGAGCCGCTGATTTCCGCGACTTCGACGGTCACCGCCAATTCGAGGTCATCGTCGTTGCTCGGCACCAGCGAGATATGGCTGGGCCGCACGCCGAAGCGGAACTCGCCCTCGCCCACCGGGCGCAAATCGACGTTCAACGGGAAGTGCACGAAGTTGGCGAAACTCACCTCGTTGCCGGCAATGCGCCCCGGCATCAGGTTGATCGGTGGCTCGGAGAACAGCTCCGCCGCCAGCACCGTTTGCGGCTGGTGATAGACCGAAGCCGACTGGCCGCTCTGGATCACCCGGCCTTCGTGAAGAATGGTCGTGGTGCCGCCCAGGGCCAGGGCCTCGTTGGGTTCGGTGGTGGCGTAGATCGCGATGGTGTGGCGCGCCTTGAACAGCTCGCGCATTTCCTGGCGCAGCTCTTCGCGCAACTTGTAGTCGAGGTTGACCAGCGGCTCATCGAACAGGATCAGTTCGGCGTCCTTGACCAGCGCCCGGGCCATGGCCGTGCGTTGTTGCTGACCACCGGAAAGCTCCAGCGGATAGCGCTTGAGAAACTTCTCGATGCGCAGCATCTTCGCGGTTTCCAGCACCTTGCTCTGGATCACTTCGCTGGATACACCTGCCTGACGCAGCGGCGAGGCGATGTTGTCGAACACCGTCATGGTCGGGTAGTTGATGAACTGCTGATAGACCATCGACACATTGCGCAAGCGCACGGGACGTTGGGTGACGTCGACGCCGTTCATCAGGACGCGGCCGCTGTCGGGCTTGTCCAGACCGGCCATCAGGCGCATCAGGCTGGTTTTGCCGGACAAGGTGCGCCCCAGCAAAACGTTGAAGGAACCGGGTTCAAAACTCAGGTTGGCATCGTCGATCCAGGTCTGGCCCTCGACGGTGCGGCTGACGTGCTCCAGGGTGAGTGACATGGCTCGGCCTTTTTATTATTGGAGTCAAGCGACCGGAGCTACATAGCGACATCCATGCCAAAAAACCCAAGCCTTTGATTCAGCTTGAAATTCCAGAACAAGACGGCAAAAACGCGTTCGTTGCTGAACACAAATGAACAATCGGAAATGAACAATTGAACAGTTCACCCATTGACAGTGAACAATAGTGAACAACACTCTACGGACTGCTCACGCCCCCCTGTAGGAGCGAGCTTGCTCGCGATGCACTTGAGAGCGCCTCGTTTATTCAGGCAGCCCTCATCACCGTTAACGTCCATCGCGAGCAAGCTCGCTCCTACAGTGACCGTGTGTAGTTGAAGCCACCATAAAAACAATAAAAGCTTGCTCAGAGATCGACTGCCATGGCCGCACCCGCATCGCCGTTGTCCCACGACGCCATCATCCAGGACTCTTGGTCCCGTTGCCGCGCGTTCGGCCTCAGTCATCAGAGCACGCCGGCATTCGACCAATTGCCGGCCGCGGGCATCGCGCAACTGCTGGAGAGTCAGCATTCACTGGTACAAACCACCCATCAGGAAGTGCTGCCCTACTACGAGAACATCCTGAGCAATTCCAATTGCCTGATCATGCTCGCCGACCATCAGGGCCAGGTACTCACGTCCTGGGGCACTCAGCGCTTTATCGAACCGAAACTGGCCCGGGGTTTCAGCGCCGGCGCCAGCTGGATGGAGCGCTGCACCGGCACCAACGCCATTGGCACCGCCCTGGCCTGCGAACAAGCCGTGCACATCGAGCACGACGAACATTTCCTCAAGGCCAACCGCTTCATGACCGGTTCCGCCGCGCCGATTTTCGATGCCGAGCGCAAGGTGATCGCCGTACTGGACGTATCCAGTGACAGCTACCTGCCGCCCTCCCACACCCTGGGCATGGTCAAGATGATGAGCCAGACCGTGGAAAACCGGCTGATCCTCAACCTGTTCCATGGCCAGCATTTCCAGCTGATATTCAATACCGGGCTGAACAACCTCGACAGCCAATGGGCCGGCTTGCTGATCTTCGATGAAACCGGCCAGGTGCTGTCGGCCAACCGCCGGGCCGACAATCTGCTGGGCATCAGCCTGTCGCGGGTCAGTGTCGAAAGCCTGTTCAAGGTCTCGCTGCTGGAGTTGCTGAACCAGCCAGAAGGCCTGCCCTTCGCCCTGCAAACCTCGGGGCGAAACCGCTTCCAGTGCCTGTTGAAGCGGCCGAAACAGGCATCAATTCAACCCCGAGTATTCACCGAGCCGGTTGTAACTGCACCCGCGGCCATCAGCCTCAACACCCTGCATTTCGGCGACAGTCGCGTGGAAAAAGCCGTGCGCCAGGCCGAGCGCTTGCTGGAAAAAGACATTCCACTGCTGATCCATGGTGAAACCGGGGTCGGCAAGGAAGTGTTCGTCAAAGCCCTGCATCAGGCCGGCTCGCGCAGCAAACAAGCGTTCATCGCCGTCAACTGTGCAGCGATTCCCGCCGAACTGGTGGAGTCCGAGTTGTTCGGCTACGAAAAAGGCGCGTTCACCGGGGCCAACCAGAAAGGCAGCATCGGGCTGATCCGCAAGGCTGACAAAGGCACGCTGTTCCTCGATGAAATCGGCGACATGCCGCTGCCGACCCAGGCGCGCCTGTTGCGGGTGTTGCAGGAGCGTTGCGTGCAACCGGTGGGCAGCAGCGAGTTGTTCCCCGTGGACTTGCGCATCATTTCAGCGACCAATCGCTCGTTGCGCGAACAGGTACAACTGGGGCGGTTTCGTGAAGACCTGTATTACCGCATTGGCGGCCTGACCCTGGAACTGCCTCCGCTGAGAGAGCGCAGCGATAAAGAAGCGCTGTTCAAACGCCTGTGGGAACAGCATCGCGAACCAAGCCAATGGGCTGGACTGAGCCGCGAGGTATTGGAGTTGTTCGACCGCCATCCGTGGCCGGGGAATTTGCGTCAGGTCAGCAGTGTGATGCAGGTGGCGTTGGCGATGGCCGAGGAACAACCGATAAGGCCGGAGCATTTGCCGGATGATTTTTTTGTTGATCTGGAGATGGAGCCGGTCGATACGCCGGAGCCGTTGGCCGTGGATCTGAATGATGCAGAGGATTTGAACCGGCAGTTGCAGGCGGCGGGGGGGAATATTTCGTATCTGGCGCGGCGCCTTGGGGTTAGTCGCAATACGCTTTACAAGCGGTTGCGGCAGACTGAATGACAAGTTGCCCGAAGGCGTCAGCCCTGTCACTTCAAAATGAACTGCCAACCCCCAATCGGCATAGGGGACGGCCTTCATAGACCGTACCCCTGCCACACCACCCGGCATGCGGGTCCGCACCGGGCGGTTCGAGGGATTGAGGTCAGGAGAGACGTGGAAGTCCCAAGCGATCAAACCAC